>NZ_JAPNNW010000030.1:0-30625 GCF_027853465.1 Allofournierella sp. CML151
AAGGTGTTTTGACAAATGGAGTACCGGAAGATCGAACCCGCCGCCATCAGCGGCAATCCCTTTGAGATGATCGGCAACGAGTGGGCGCTGGTGAGCGCCAAAAAGGCCGACGGCACCGTGAACACCATGACCGTGAGCTGGGGCACCATGGGCGTTTTGTGGCGCAGGAACGTGGTACAGATCTACCTGCGCCCCCAGCGCTACACCAAGGAATTTGTGGACCAGGCCGGCCGCTTCACCCTGAGCTTTTACGGCGAGGGCGCGAAGAAGGAGCTTGGGTATCTGGGCAAGGTGAGCGGCCGCGACGAGGACAAGATCGCCAAGGTTGGCTTTACCGTGAAGGATTTCGACGGTGCACCCGCCTTTGAAGAGGCCCGCCTGGTGCTGGTCTGCCGCAGCCTGTATGCCCAGCGGTTGGACCCGGCCTGCTTTTTGCCCGGCAACAACTGCGATGCGGACTGCTACCCCGAAAAGGATTACCACACCCTGTATGTGGCCGAAATCGAGGCCGTGTACGAGAAGGCGGAATAACCTTATCAAAAGCAGCAAGGCCCCCGGAGCATTCCGGGGGCCTTTTTCTGTTTGTTTTAAAAGGGATGTTTATCGGACTGTATTTTGGGACGAAAATGCTCAAAGTACAAATTATGGGACGAATGGTTTGGTAGAATAAGACCATCGGAAGGGGGCACGGCCCCCGAAAACAGTTTTAACTTGCCAAAAGAAAGGTAGGGTCGAGTATGGATTGCATCATTCGGAACGTGGGGTCTCATGTGGAGGTATACAGCCGGAGCGGAGTGTTTCTGTTCTCGGCCGACAATACCCGCGAAGCCATGGAGGAGCTGGGCCAGGCGGGCTGAGCCGGAAAACGTGCGGGACACGCCCGGCACAGCGGAGTGAAAAAAGGCGGGAAAGGCCAGAATATGCCAAAATGTTCCAAAATGTGAAATAAACCACCGCCCTGGCACGTTACCTCTATGAAAGATAAAACAGAGGGGAGCGTGCCGCCATGACGAAGCATCGCAGAGCAAACAGCAAAAGGAACAACGGGAAAGCACTGGCGCTGGCCTTGGCGCTCTGCGTTCTGCTGTCCGGCTGCGCCGGGCGGGGGCAGACCCCTTCAAACGGGAGCAGCCCCGCCAGCGGCAGCGTGGTGGCGGGCAGCAGCATCCCCCAGACCGGCCAGGAGGCCATGGCTTATCTGGAGGGCAGCCTGCGCCCCTATAAAAAGGGTGTGGAGTTCACCCTGCCCGAGGGCTGGCCCGGCGAGGACTGGAACATCCAGATCAGCGGCCGCGCCGCCATGGGCGAGGGCGGCATGAGCATTCACCTGATGGAAAAGGAGAACGCCGAAAAGGCCTGGAAGGCGGGGCAGACCTATCAGATCGAATGTGCCCAGGGCTATCTGGACCTGAACCTGAGCGCCTGCCTCTATTCCGACGAGGAGCAGGAGCTTTCGGTGGATCTGCTGGCTCTGGCCCAGGGACAGCCCCAGCCCCAGGCGCCCGCTGCCCCGGAATCGGAACCGGCGGAAAGCATCCCGGAGAGCGCCAGCGAGCAGGACATGACCCAGCGGGTAAGCGCCACCTTCCCCGCCTATCAGGAGGGGCGGAGCGAGTATAACGGGGAATATTACGACCAGGCCCCCTTCACCGCCAGCTTCCTTGTACCCCAGGGCTGGAGCCTGCAGGAGCCGGAGGAGAGCGACCGGGTCTTTGACCAGGGCATGAACACTCAGCTTCTTGTCTGTGACGGCGAGGGCCGCGCCGTGGGCCGCATCGGCTACGGGCTGATCGAAACCGCCGAGCCGGGCAATGAGCCGGAGCCCGGGGAGGAGTACAAGCTGGTGTATTGTTATCTGCGCACCCCCTCCAGCTGCTACTGGGAGGATTACCGGGCGGTAAAAAAGACGGCCGCCGGTGAAAACGCCGTGGCCACGGTGTATTTCGGCGAAGGAGAGTCGGGGTACGCCGCCGAAGAGCGCACCGCCCACGGGGCCCTGGCCTACGACAAAGAGCTGGGGGTCTATGTGGCCCTGCGCATGGAGGAGGATTCCCCCCTCAATGCCGACCAGGTGGAAACCCTGGCCCAGAGCCTGACCCTGGCAGCTGTGGCCTGAGCCGGGACGCAAACGAAAAAAGAACAAAACCCAGCCGCCGCAACATTACCGGTTGCGGCGGCTGGGTTTGTTTTTGATCCGATAAGGCTTATCTTGCGTCTACACGCTTACACGTAGAACAGCATGGTGCTGTAGCTGGGCAGGGGCCAGTACTCGGCGCCGCAGATGGACTCGGCGGCGTCGGCGGCGGCACGCAGGTCGCTCATGGCGGGCAGCACCACGTCGTGGTAGCAGCGGGCGGTGGCCAGCGCGCCCTCGCTGCGCTCGGCCTTCTCCACGCAGGCCTCCAGGCGGTCGGCCGCGTCGCTCATGGCGTCGGTGTAGTTGGTCAGCTGGCGCAGCACCTTCTCCTCGGCCTTGCAGCTGATGCCCGGGCAGGCGGTCTTCTTCCGGTTCATGCCCTTGGCAATGTCGCCCATGTAGCGGCTGGCGGCGGGCACCAGCTGGCGGCGGGCCATCTCCAGCATGGTCACGGCCTCGATGTGACGCACCTTGGCGTAGTTCTCCAGCTTTACCTCGTAGCGGCTGCGGCACTCGGCCTCGTTCAGCACGCCCATCTGCTCGAACAGGGCGATGTTCTTCGGGTCCACAAAAGCGCCCAGGGCTTCGCAGGCGCTGGGCTCGTTGTGCAGGCCGCGGCGGGCGGCCTCTTCCTCCCATTCACGGCTGTAGCCGTTGCCGTTGAAGATCACCCGCTTGTGGTCGCGGATGGTGCGCTTGATCAGCTTGACCACGGCCTTGTCGAAGTCCTCAGCCTGCTCCAGCTCGTCGGCGTAGCCCTTCAACTCCTTGGCCACGGCGGTGTTCAGCACGGTGTTGGCGTCGGAGATGTTCACCGAGGAGCCGGGCATGCGGAACTCGAACTTGTTGCCGGTGAAGGCGAAGGGGCTGGTGCGGTTGCGGTCGGTGTCGTCCTTGGCGAACTGGGGCAGGACTTCAACGCCCAGGTCGATCTTGGCGGCGGCGGGGGCCACGTACTCGCTGCCGGAGGCGATGGCGTCCAGAATGCCCTCCAGCACCTCGCCCATGAAGATGGACACGATGGCCGGGGGCGCCTCGTTGCCGCCCAGGCGGTGCTCGTTGCCCGCGCCCACGATGCTCATGCGCAAAAGGTCGTTGTATTCATCCACGGCCTTGATGATGGCGGCCAGGAAGATCAGGAACTGCAGGTTGTCCTTGGGGGTGTCGCCCGGGTCCAGCAGGTTCATGCCGGGGGCGGACAGGGACCAGTTGTTGTGCTTGCCGCTGCCGTTCACGCCCTCAAAGGGCTTTTCGTGCAAAAGGCAGACCAGACCGTGCTTCGGGGCCAGCTTTTTCATCATCTCCATGGTGAGCAGGTTGTGGTCCACGGCCACGTTGCACCGGTCGAAGATGGGGGCCAGCTCGTGCTGGCAGGGGGCGACCTCGTTGTGCTTGGTCTTGGCGGAAACGCCCAGCTTCCACAGCTCCTCGTCCAGATCCTTCATGAAGGCGGACACTTCCTCGCGCAGCGCGCCGAAGTAGTGCTCCTCCATCTCCTGACCCTTGGAGGGGGCCGCGCCGAACAGGGTGCGGCCGGTGAGGATCAGGTCCTCGCGGGCTTCGTAGTGCTCCTTCTTGATCAGGAAGTACTCCTGCTCGGGGCCCACGGTCACGTCCACGTGGCTCACGTCCTTGCCGAACAGGTGCAGGATGCGCTTGGCCTGGCTGGTCACAGCCTTCATGCTGCGCAGCAGGGGAGTCTTTTTGTCCAGGGCCTCACCGGTCCAGCTGCAGAAGGCGGTGGGGATGCACAGGGTGCCGTCCTTGATGAAGGCGTAGCTGGTGGGGTCCCAGGCGGTGTAGCCCCGGGCCTCGGCGGTGGCGCGCAGGCCGCCGTTGGGGAAGCTGGAAGCGTCGGACTCGCCCTTCACCAGCTCCTTGCCGGAGAACTCCATGATGGCGGTGCCGTCCTTGTTGGGGCTCAAAAAGCTGTCGTGCTTTTCGCTGGTGATGCCGGTGAGCGGCTGGAACCAGTGGGTGTAGTGGGTGGCGCCGTTTTCAATGGCCCAGTCCCGCATGACGCTGGCCACGATGTTGGCCAGGTCCAGATCCAGCGCCGCGCCCCGCTGCAGGGTGGCCTTCAGGCTTTTGTAGGTGGCGCTGGGCAGGCGCTCCTTCATCACATGCTCGTTGAACACGAGTGAACCGTAGATCTCCTTGGTGTTGGCTGATGCCATAACTGTTCCTCCCTCACAAAAGGCCGGCAAAGACCGGCGGTTTCCCATACGAATATTTCACAAAAAATTATATGTTTTTTTACACCCGCCGTCAATTCAAAACAAGGGCCCGGCTTTGCGGTTTGGAGGGTTTGCAAAGACCGGGCCCACGCGGGCAAAAATTGTTGGTGACAGTGCCGAGAACCGGCGGCGAAAAGTGTGATTTTTCCCGGCCGAAACGGCGGATTCAAAGGCCTGTCCGGGCGGCGGTGCGCCGGTTCAGGCGGTGCTGCCTTAAATGACCTGGAACAGGAAGAATTTCAGGTAGTTGGTTTCCTCCACGTTCCACAGGATGGGGTGGTCCGGGGACTGCTGGCGCACCTCGATCTGGCGCAGCTGGCGGCCTGCGTCCGCCGCGGCGCTTTTCAGCATCTTGATGAACATCTCCTCGGTGGCGAAATGGCTGCAGCTGGCGGTGGCCAGGTAGCCGCCCCGGGGCAGCAGCTTCATGGCCCGGTAGTTGATCTCTTTATAGCCCCGCATGGCGTTGGCCGCGGTCTTGCGGGCCTTGGTGAAGGCGGGCGGGTCCAGAATGATGAAGTCGTAATTGTGGGTACCCTCCAGAGTGGGCAGCAGCTCGAACACGTCGGTGCACACAAAGTCCATCCGGTCCTCAAGGCCGTTGCGCTCGGCGTTGGCGCGGGCCATGTCCACCGCGGTCTGGCTCACGTCCACCGCGGTCACGTGGGCGGCTCCGCCGTAGGCGGCGTTCAGCGCAAAGCTGCCGGTGTGGGTGAAGCAGTCCAGCACCCGCTTGCCCCGGGCCAGCTTTGCCACCTGGCGGCGGTTGTATTTCTGGTCCAGGAAAAAGCCGGTCTTCTGGCCATTCTCAAAATCCACCGCGTAGCGCACCCCGTTCTCGCAGATCTCGATGACGGTGGAGGCGGGGTGGTCCTCGCCGTGCAGCTCGAACCAGCCCTTGTTCTCAAACAGGCCCTCCCGGGCGCGCAGGGCCACGTCGTTGCGCTCGTAAATGCCGCTGATGATCTGGCCGTCCTTGCGCAGCACGTCCACCAGCAGCGGGAACAGCTGGGCCTTGCGGATTTCCATGCCGTAGGACAGGGTCTGGGTGACCAGAATGTCGCCGAAGCGGTCCACGGTGAGGCCGGGCATCTGGTCCGCCTCGCCGAAGATCACCCGGCAGCAGCTAAGGTCTTCCTCGCCCATTACGGTCTTGCGGTAGGCCCAGGCGTATTCAAAGCGACGCCGCCAGAAGGCCTCGTCGAAGCTGTCGTTGGCGTTGCGGCTGATCAGCCGGATGCGGATCTTGCTCTCCCAGCTCAAAAAACCCGTGCCCAGGTAACGGCCCTTGCCGCTCACCACGTCCACCAGTGCGCCGTTCTCCGGCTGCGTTTCCGGCTGGCGGGTCAGCTCGTCGGCATAGACCCAGGGATGGCCGCTGAGAATGCTGTTCTCGGCCTTTTTGGTCACGGTGTAAACGGGATAGGGACGGGTCTGTTTCATGGTGCACTTTCCTTTCCTGGCGGTTTCTTCTATAATAAAACCGGACGTTTGTGCGGGGCCCCGGGCCCCGGCTGCAAAAAATTTCGAGATCAATTCAAGTATACCCGGTTTGCACCCGGGTGGCAAGCGAAATCCGCCGCCGGTGCAGGCCGAGAAAAAGGAGAAACGACCATGGAGATCGAACGCAAATGGCTGGTGAAGGGCTGGCCCCAGGGCCTTGCCCCGGTGAAAACCTTTGTGATGCGCCAGGGTTATGTGACCACCCGTCCCACCGTGCGCATCCGCAGCGAGGAAAGCGAGGGCAAGACCGATTACATCCTCTGCTTCAAAGGCAAGGCCAGCAGCGACGGCCTGGCCCGGGAGGAGATCGAGTCGCCCATCGACCCGGCGCTCTTTGCCCGGCTGGAGGCCTTTCTGCAGCGGCCGCTCATTCAGAAGGAGCAGCGCCGCTACCGGCTGGAGGGCGGCCTTGTGCTGGAGGTGAACCAGGTGGACGCGGGCCAGCCCGGCGAGTTCTTCTACGCCGAGGTGGAATTCGACAGCGAGGAGGCCGCCCGCGCCTGGCAGCCCGGCGCGCTGGCGGAGTATCTGTCCGATGAGGTCACCGGCACCCCCGGCCAGAGCATGGCCGCCTACTGGTGCGCCACCCGGGGGGATCTGGCCGACGAATACCGGGTGGAGTAATTCCCGGCGGGAAAGTTTTCCACAAAAATACGAAAAGTATTCCACGGTTTTCGACAGGTTTTCAACATCGGGGTTTTCCCCGGCGTGTGGAAAACCCGGTGTTTTGTAAAATCCCTGCAAAAAAAAGGTGGGAAAATGGCAAAAACCAGGTAACAGGAATTATTTTCAGCAAGCAGAAGGCCCCGGATTTTCCCGCTGTGTGGAAAACCGGGGCCCTTTTCAGCGGGTTTTCCACACAAAAAAGTGGAAAGTGTTGAAAACCGGCAGGTTTTCCCCCGTGGCCGCAGGCGCCTTCGTCAGGAACCCCAGCCGCTCCCTTCGCATAGGGTGAGGGCAGAGGAAAGGGGGAGAAACAGAGATGCATCAGATTCTGACGGCGGTCTCGATGACCGCCTTTCCCTGCCTGTGCACCGCGCTGGGGGCGGGGGCGGTGTTTCTGGCCCGGCCCGCGCCCGGCGGCGGACCGGGCCAGGGGCTGGCCGGTGGTGTGATGCTGGCGGCCTGCGTGTTCAATCTGCTGCTGCCCGCGGCCGAAAGCGGGTGGCTTGCCCCGGCGGCGGGGCTGGTGGCCGGGGCGGCGCTTCTGCTGCTGGCCGAACGGCTGGCGGGAGCTTTGGAAAACGGCGAGCGGGTGGGCAAACCCGGCGGCTGGGGCGCGGCGGTGGCCATCGGGCTGCACAACCTGCCCCAGGGCATGGTGGTGGGCCTGGCCGCGGCGGGCACTGCCGGTCAGACCGGGGCCGCAGCCGCGGGAGCCCTGGCGCTGAGCGTGGGCATCGGCCTGCAGAACCTGCCCGAGGGGGCGGCGGTGAGCCTGCCCGTCTGGCGGGCAGGGGCCGGGCGCTGGAAGGCCTTCGGCGCGGGGGTGGCCAGCGGCCTGGTGGAGCCCCTGGGCGCGGCGCTGGCGGCGGTGCTGGCGGGCGGTGTGCTGGCCGGGCTGATGCCCTGGCTGCTGGCCCTGGCCGCCGGGGTGATGCTGGCCGCAGCGGTGCAGGAGCCGCTGGCAGGGGCGGCGCAGCAGGGAGCCGGGGGCGTGCTGGCGGCAGCGGTGGGCTTCGGCCTGTTGATGGCGCTGAACCTGGCGCTGGGATAACGCAAAAAAACTCCCCCGGCTTTGCCACCGGGGGAGTTTTTCAGAAAATACTTCAGATTACGGTCTTCCACAGGCCGTGCAGGTTGCAGTACGCCCAGGCGGCCACGGGCGCTTCGCCCTCGGCCAGCGCGAATTTTACCTCGGGGGCATCCCCGGCGGCCAGCTTCTTCTGCTGCCAGCCCTGGCTGGTCTCCAGGACGACCCACTGGATCAGGTGCTCCTCGGTCATGGGATGGGCCACACTGCCCACGCTCACCGTCACCGAGCGGCCGTTCACAGCCACCACCGGCAGGTGCTTTTCCACCGCGGCGTCCACCACGCCGGGCTCCAGCAGCTTCATCTTCTCCCCGCAGCATACCACAGGCACGCCGCTCTTGTTCAGAAAGGCAACAATGTTGCCGCAGTGCTCACAACGATAGAATTCCATACCAAACGCTCCTTTCCGTGCGCTCAACAATCAAACAGGGGGGTTCCTTGTCTACCAGTTTACTCGATTTTGGCGTATTTTACAACTGCCTTATGGGCGAAAAAAGCGACAATGTCACACAAAATACGGGCCGGGTTCACCGGCGGCGCAAAGAATCTTAACAAATTGTGAAATGTTGCTTAACAATGATCGTACTTTTATTGACAAACACAGCCTTCCATACTATGATTAAGCAATAGGCTTTCTGTTATTTAAATGATTATTTATTTAAATAATCCACCCGCTTTGACGGGATTCCAAAGGAATATCACTCCGCTCGCGGGCTTTATACATCCTGCCTGCGGGCGTTTTATCAATATTTGGATGAGAGAGTTTGAGAACAACGGAAAGGAGGACGCGATTTCCCATGCGTTTGCGTTTGGAAACGGATTACGGCATCCGCTGCATGCTTTATCTGGCGCAGCAGACCGATTATGTGCAGGCGGGCAAGATTGCCGCGGCCATGGATGTGCCGGAAAATGTGATTCCCCGGGTGCTCAGCCGGCTGAAAAAGGCCGGGCTGGTGCAGGCCCGCAGCGGCGTGACCGGCGGCCACAAGCTGGGCCGCCCCGCCAGCCAGATCACCATGCTGGACATCATCACCTGTATGGAGGACCACACCATGCTGGGCCGCTGCCTGGATGATACCGCAAAAATGCCGGAGCAGAGCGGCGCCATCGCGGGCATGCAGCACTACTTCTTGGAGCTGCAGCAGGTGATGGAAAATTCCATGCGGTCGGTTACGGTGCAGCAGCTGCTCGCCGAACAGCCCGCCTGAAGCGAAAACAGAACAACGGGCCGGGGAGCTTCGCTCCCCGGCTTTTTGTTTTGACAAAGCCCGGCGGCTGTGATATACCAAAAATAGTTTGTATGGTTGGGCCAAAACGGCCCACTGCCTGGAGGGGGAACAAGTATGGAAACAATCGAACAGCAGCTGCAGGAGTGGAACCGCATCCGGCGGTATCTGGATATCTCTTATTCCTACGTGCTGGCAAAGCGGATGGAGGAGCCCCGCACCAACCCGGTACTGGGCTACCGCACCGCCGGCAGCCGGGCCGAGTTCGAGACCGGCGAGCTGCTGGCCGCCGAGATGCGCGCCATCGGCCTTTCGGTGGAAAAGCACCGCTTTACGCTGGACGGGTGGGACTTCCACCACGCCCGCCTTACTTATAAAGACGAAGAGGGCCGCGCCCACACCGCCGAGCTGGGCAGCTACCAGACCGACTTCGACACCAAGGGCCCGAAGCACTACACCCTCATCGACGCGGGTACCGGCACCGCCGCCGAGCTGGACCGGCTGGACGTGCGGGGCAAGCTGGTGCTGGTGCACATCAACCAGCGCAACGACTGGTGGATCAACTACCCGGCCTACCAGGCCCATCTGCGGGGCGCGGCGGCCATTCTGGCGGTGCAGGCGGGCGGCTACGGCGAGGTGGACGAGCAGGCCCTGAACGCCCAGAACATCTGCGGCCCTCGGCAGGCGCCGGCCTTCTCCATCTCCCGAAAGGACGCGGCCGCGCTGGCCGAAGCGGCTCACCTTGGCTTCGGCCGCTGCGCCGAGGTGACACTGGACGCATTGTCCACCGTGATGCCCGAAACCGAGAGCTACAACATCGTGGGCGCCCTGCCCGGCGAGGACACCGACGAGATGATTCTGGTGAGCGCTCACTACGATTCCTATTTTGAGGGCTTCCAGGACGACAACACCGCCGTTTCCCTGATGCTGGGCATGGCCCGGGCTTTGAAGCTGGCGGGCTACAAGCCCAAAAAGACGCTGGTGTTCTGCGCCTTCGCCGCCGAGGAATGGGGCGTGATCGACAGCCGCTACGACTGGTCCACCGGCGCCTACAATCAGATCTTCCGGGTCCGGCCGGACTGGGCGGGCCGGGTGATCGCCAACATCAATCTGGAGCTGCCCGCCCACGCCCACGGCAAAAAGCATCAGGTGCGCAGCGTGTATGAGCTGAAGCGCTTTTTGAAGGAGTGCATCCGCGCTTTGCCCGACGAGGTGGCGAACCTCTACCCCAAGGGAGTGGGAGTCGTCTGCCCGGTGCAGACCTGGTCGGACGATTTCTCCATGGCCATCGGCGGCGTGCCCAGCATGGTGGACGAGTTCGGCGGCGGCCGGTTCATGGCCACCCACTACCACTCCCAGTTCGACAACGACGGCGCGTACGATGAGAAGGTGTATCTGTTCCACCATCTGTTCTACACCTGGGTGCTGCTGCGGCTGGACCGCTGTGTGCTGCCCCCGCTGGACTTTGCCGAGCGGCTGTGGGCGTTGGATGCCAGCCTGACCAGCCAGAAGCTGAGCCCCCAGACCGAGGGCGCCTTCCGCAAAAAGCTGGCCGAGGCCGCCCGCCGGGCGGACAAGCTCACCCGCTGGGTCTGGAAGGTGAACCAGGGCGAGGTAACGCTGGAGGAGGCGGACCGCGCCGCGCTGCGCCGCCGCCTGCTGGAGCTCTTCCGCCTTGCGCAGGACTGCTTTGTGCGGCTGGACTGGAGCGAGAACGCCATCTTCCCCCACGAGAACACCCAGGCCAACCTGAGCGCCTTGCACACCGCCGCCTGGCAGCTGGCCGCGGGTATGGGCAAACAGGCGGTGGAGAGCCTGTGCGGCATCGACGACAACCGCTACGCCAACGCCTTTGACCCGGCGGTGGTGGATTACTTTGCGGACAAGGCCCGCAACCAGCCCGCCGAGCGGCTGATGTGGGGCGCGGGCCGCCTGCAGGAGCGGCTGGCGCTGGGGAGCCTTTTGCGCCGCATCAAGGCGGAACAGGCCATGGACAAGCCGGACCACACCGCCGCCCTGGCCCAGGTCAAGCAGATGAAAAAGGACCAGCAGGAGCTGCTGAAAGAAATCGTCAAGGGCGAGACCGCCGACCTTGCCCGTCTGAGCAAGGCCCTCAAGCAGGCCACCGGCAAATTCTTTGCCGGGAAAGGGGAGTGAGCCGCCGTGCAGACCGACCGACTTTACCGGGTCACGGAGTACGACATCCCCAACGTGATCCGCACCCTGACCGAGTGCTTCCAGGCGGACCCCTTGTACCGCCAGCTGATCCCGGACGCGGACGTGCGCCAGCGCACCCTGCCGGAAATTTTTAACTGCGACGCAAACGAGATGCTCTCCTGCTGCAATGTGTATGCGGACAGCCACGAGGTGGGCGGACTGGTGATTCTGGACGACGAGACCGAGCCCTACGACCCGCTGCGGTATTTTTCCACCGAGGCCTTCTACGCACTGAAAACCGACGTGTGCCTGGTGCGGGAGGACTGGTCGCTGAAGACCCTGTGGAACTTCTTTCTGGGCCGGCAGTACCTGAACTCCCGCTGGACCGAGGAGCTGCCGGACAACCGGATGCAGCTGATCTACTTTGCGGTGCGCCCGGCCTTACAGGGCGCGGGGGTGGGCCACAAGATGATTCAGCCGGTGATGGACTACGCCGACGAGCACGGGCTGCTCATCTCGCTGGAGACCCACAACCCGGCCAACCTGCCCCGCTACAACCACTACGGCTTTGATGTGTACAAGACCCTGAAAAGCCATTTTGAACTGACCCAATACTGTCTGGTGCGCCAGCCCGGCGCGCCGCTGCGGCCCCGAACCCCGGCCGCCCCACAGAAAGGAATGTGAAGATATGCCCTGCTTTGATTTTGCCTACGGAAGCGGCCGGGTCCAGCTGGACCTGCCGGAGAACGCCCGGTACCAGGAGCTGCACGGCCACAACGAACCCCCCATCGAGGACATCCCCGCCGCCCTGTGCGCCGCGCTGGAGGCGCCCATCCACGAAAAGCCCCTGCGCGGCTGGCTGCAGCCCGGCGACCAAGTGACCCTCATCATCAGCGACATGAGCCGCTTCTGGATGCGGCAGGACCTGGTGATCCCGGCGCTGGTGGAGTATATGGAAAAAGAATGCGGCATCAAGACCGACGATCTGGTCATTCTGGTGGCCAACGGCACCCACATCGGCGGCGACGAGGCCGAGCTGCGCACCCTGGTCACCGATGCAGTCTATGACCGGGTGCGGGTGGTGAACCACGACTGCCTGGCCGACGACCTTGTTTATCTGGGCACCACCAGCCGGGGCACCGAGGTGGTGGTGAACCCGCTGGCGGTGGGCCGCAAGGTGGTGGCCCTGGGCGCGGCCACCCAGCACGTGATGGCGGGCTTCGGCGGCGGACGCAAGAGCATCCTGCCTGGCATCGCCTCCATGAAGACCATCCAGCAGAACCACGCCCATTCCCTGGACCCCAATGAGCCCCACTCCAACCCGGCCATCGGCAACGCGGTGCTTAAGGGCAACCCCCTGCACGAGGACATGTGCGAGGCGGCGGCTATGATCGAGCAGCTGTATGTGGTGAACCTGGTGATGAACGCGGGCATGAAGCTGGCCCGCATCACCGCCGGTCACTGGCTGGATTCCTGGCTGGAGGCCTGCAAATCCGCCGACGCCATGTACCAGACCCCCATTGCCGAAAAGGCGGATGTGATCATCACCAGCTGCGGCGGCTACCCGAAGGATATGTCGCTGTATCAGGGCACCAAGACCATCGACAACGTGGAGTTCGGCCTGAAAAAGGGCGGAACGCTGGTGCTGCTGGCCGAATGCCGGGACGGCGGCGGCCCCGCCGAATATTTTGACTGGGTGGATTCCCTCTGCGCCGGGACCCTGGACGCGGACCTGCGCAAAAACTTCACCATCCCCGGCTACATCTTCTACCTGAACTGCGAGCAGGCCGCCCGGTATAACATCCTCATGCTCACCACCGCCCCCGCCGGGCCGCTGGCGCGCATGGGCATCAAGGCCTTCACTGACCCGGCCGAGCTGTGCCGCCAGCTGGACCTTGCGGGCAAGCTGGTGTATGTGATTCCCAACGGCTCCACCGTCATCCCGGCGGTGAAATAAGCGGGCCGCCCCGGCGGGAATGCTGTATATTCATTGCATGATGAATTTTTATTCACTCGCTTCCGTGCAAACTGCACAGAGGGGCCGCCAAAGCCGGTCCGGTTTTGTGGGATTCATGGAAAAAACCTCCGAGACTGAATATTTTTGCAAAAATGCCTTGCAAAAATCGGAATGGCGCGTATAATTATACACATGGACGGGGCACACACCCCGCAAGCGAAAAACGAACCACGGCGGCAAGGCCCGGCAAAGGGAGCCGGACCGGGGCGAACAGCACCCCGAAGCCGCCGCACAATACGGAGGGAAATCAACCATGAAAAAGTTTCTTGCCATTGCCATGGCGGCTGTTCTCAGCCTGAGCCTGGCCGCCTGCGGCGGCGCTTCTTCCAGCACCGCCTCTTCCGCCGCTGCTTCCTCTGAGGCCGCCTCCACCGGCGCTTCTTCCGAAGCTGCCAGCGCTTCCACCACCGCTTACGATTACTCTTCCTACACCGGCGAGACCATCGAGGCCATCAAGGCCAAGGGCAAGCTGGTGGTGGGCACCGAGGCCCAGTACGCACCCTTCGAGTTCAAGGACATGGACGCCAACTTCGTGGGCTGCGACATGTGGCTGGCCCAGCAGATCGCCGACGCCCTGGGCGTTGAGCTGGAAGTAATGGATATGGCCTTCGACGGCATCATCCCCGCCATCAAGTCCGGCCAGGTGGATGTGGGCATCGCCGCCTTCACCGTGACCGAGGAGCGTGCCCAGGAGATCGACTTCTCCGACGTGTACCAGAAGGACGAGCAGATGCTGATCGTCAAGAAGGGCAATGAGGACGTTTACACCACCAAGGAGTCCCTGGCCGGCCAGCAGGTTGGCGCCCAGCGCGGCACCGTGCAGAGCCAGCTGATCCAGAGCGCGCTGCCCGAGTCCACCCTGTTTGAGCTGGACAAGTGGCCCACCCTGGCCATGGAAGTGGCCAACGGCAACATTGCCGCCATCGTGGTGGACGGCGCCGTGGGCAACGACCTGATCAACAGCAACGACGCCATTGCCCAGGCCAACTTCACCTTCAGCGAGGAGGAGGCCAACTTCGGTAAGGCCGCCGTCATCGCCAAGGGCAAGGACGACCTGAAGGAGCTGGTGAACGCGGTGATCGCCAATGTGACCAGCGACGGTTCCTTCGACGCTGCTTACGACGAGGCGGTTGCGCTGAGCGAGAGCATGGGCGTATAATAGAACCAATGAAAAAGGGCATCCTCACACCCCCAAACCGGGTGTGAGGATGCTGTTGTGTCTTCGGCAGCGCAGCGCCGCTGCCCTCACGAAAGGGGAGTCTTATGGAGTTTTTGGAAAAGATGGTGACCCTGTTCACCAAGTACAACAGCTTTTTCAGCCAGGGTGTGGCCAACACCATCATCCTCGCGCTGTTCACCGTGCTGCTGGGCACCATCCTGGGCACGCTGCTGGCCATCATGAAGCTGGGCAAGTTCGCCCCCACCCGCTGGCTGGCCAACGTTTACATCGAGTTCATCCGCGGCACGCCGCTGATGATTCAGGTGATGTTCCTGTTCTACGGCCTGCCCATGGTGGGCATCACCTTCCCCAGCCTGCCCTTCATCTCCAACTCCGACCGGTTCATGGCCGGTATCTGTGCCATGAGCATCAACAGCGGCGCCTATGTGGCCGAGATCATCCGCAGCGGCATCCAGGCGGTGGACAAGGGCCAGACCGAGGCCGCCCGCAGCCTGGGCTTCAAGTCCGGCCAGACCATGCGCATGGTGGTGCTGCCCCAGGCCATCAAGAACATTCTGCCCGCCCTGGGCAACGAGTTCGTGACCGTCATCAAGGAGTCCTCCATCGTGTCGGTCATCGGCATCGCCGACCTGATGTACCAGACCAACAGCGTGATCTCCACCACCTACAAGTCGCTGGCATCGCTGGCGGTGGCTGCCATCATCTACTTTATCATGACCTTCTTCACCTCCCGTCTGATCGCGTTTGCAGAAAGGAAAATGGCCAATGGCACAAGATGAACTGATCGTTGTAAAAGATTTGAACAAGTCCTTCGGCAAGCTGCATGTGCTCAAGGACGTGAACACCACCATCCGCAAGGGTGAGGTGGTGGCGGTGATCGGCCCCTCCGGCAGCGGCAAAAGCACCTTCCTGCGCTGCCTGAATCTGCTGGAGGTTCCCACCGGCGGCCACGTGTTCTTTGAAGGCGTGGACATCTGCGACAAAAAGACCAACATCGACCTGCACCGCCAGAAGATCGGCATGGTGTTCCAGCAGTTCAACCTGTTCAACAACATGACCGTGCTGCAGAACATCACAGCCGCGCCGGTGAAGATCCGCAGGATGGACCCCAAGGCCGCGGAGGAAAAGGCCCTGCAGCTGCTGGACCGGGTGGGCCTGAAGGACAAGGCGAACAGCTATCCCGCCCAGCTTTCCGGCGGCCAGAAGCAGCGCGTGGCCATTGTGCGCGCGCTGGCCATGGAGCCGGACGTGATGCTCTTTGACGAGCCCACCAGCGCTTTGGACCCCGAGATGGTGGGCGAGGTGCTGCAGGTTATGAAGGACCTGGCCGCCGAGGGCATGACCATGGTGGTGGTGACCCACGAGATGAGCTTCGCCCGCGAGGTTTCCAGCCGGGTCATCTTTATGGCCGACGGCCAGATCCGGGAGGACCGGCCCGCCCGGGAGCTGTTCGCAGACCCCCACGACGACCGGCTGAAGGACTTCCTTTCCAAGGTTCTCAACCTGTGAGAAAACCCGCTTCGCGGCGGGGCGAAAATGTGATATACTGGGCATAACGCGCCCGGAACACAAACGGAGCAACACGCGGCGCGGCTCCCCTTGCCAAAAGGGGGCCGGGCCGCTTTTTTGTGCCCGGGCAAAAACGGGAAAAACGGGGGAGAAAACCATGAACATCTGCATTGGGGTGCTGCTCTGCTTTGCGGCCCTGGGCCTTGTGGACAAGGCTCTGGGCGGGCGGCTGGGCGTTGCCGCCGAGCTGGACCGGGGGCTGGCCGCTATGGGCGGTTTGAGCCTTTCCATGACCGGTATCTACTGCCTGATCATCGCCGCCGTGGGGGCGCTGGAGGGCGGGCTTTCGGCGGTGAGCTGGGCGCTGCCCTTCGACGCGTCGCTGCTGGCGGGCATGCTGCTTGCCCCGGACATGGGCGGCTGGGCCACCGCCAGCCAGCTGGCGGCAAGCGATGCCCTGGCGGCCTACAGCGGTCTGCTGGTGGCTTCCACCCTGGGGTGCCTTGTGAGCTTTACGCTGCCCATCGCTCTGGGCAGTCTGGAAAATCATCAGATTACCGGCTTTATGCAGGGCGTGGTGTGGGGCCTGATCGCCCTGCCCGCGGGTCTGGTGGCGGGCGGTGCGGCGCTGGGGCTTTCGCCGCTGGTGCTGGCGCAGAATCTGTGGCCGGTGCTGGTGCTCTGCGCTTTGCTGGTGCTGGGTCTGGCCAGGGCGCCCCGGCTCTGCCTGGGTGCGCTGGCGGGCTTCGGCGAAGCGGTGCGGGTAGTGGGGGTGCTGGCCTTCGGCGCGGTGGCGCTGGGGCTGTTTCTGCCCGGGCTGGCCATCGCTCCCCAGAGCCTTGTGGCCGAGGCGCTGATCATCGTGTTCAAGATCACAGTGGTGGTGTGCGGCGCCATGGTGGCCACGGCTCTGCTGCTGGCCCGCTGCGGCGAGGCGGTGCGCCGGGTGGCCGGGCGTCTGGGCGTGAACGAATACGCGGTGCTGGGGCTGCTGGCCTCGCTGGTGTCCACCGTGTCCATGCTGCCCCTCTACTCCCGCATGGACGTGCGGGGCAAGGTGATGAACGCGGCGGTGTCGGTGAGCGGGGCCTTTGTGCTGGGCGGCCAGATGGCCTTTGTGTCCAGCGTGAGCGATTCGCGCAGCGTGGCGGCCTTCTTTGTGTGCAAGATTCTGGCGGGCGTTCTGGCAGCGGCGCTGGCGCTGAAGTTCACCAAAAACGAGCAGCCTGCTTGACAAGCGCCGGGCCGGTCTGCTACAATGGCTTCGTTCATCGGAGGGTGAGCAGCCCAAAAGAAGCTGCGAGCTGGATAAGATGACGGGTGAAATTCCCGTTGTCTTATCCGGCTTTTTTTATGTTTACGGCGACACTCTCCGCAACACAAAGAGGAGGATTTCATGAACGGGCAAAGTGAAAAAAACGCCCCGGCACTGACCCGGGGCAACATTCTGGCGGCGCTGGTCCGCTGCGGTGGGCGTGGCGGAAAAGGTGTGCATGTTCCTGATGCTGGTGGCCTCCGCCTACATGCAGTCCATCTCGGCCTTTGTGGCTCAGAACAACGGGGCGGGCCTGCCCGAGCGCTCCCGCCAGGCGCTGTTTTACGGCATCCGCACCGCCTTTGCGGCGGGCGCGGTGATGGGGGCGCTGGCGTTGTTCGGCGGCGCGCAGCTGGCCGGGGTGTTCACTGCTGACCCGGTGGTCATTGCCGAGGCCCACGCCTACCTGAAGGCCTACGCCATCGACTGTCTGCTCACCGCGGTGCTGTTCTGCTTTGTGGGCTACTTCAACGGCTGCGGCCGCACCGTCTTCGTGATGGTGCAGGGGGTGGCGGGCGCCTTCTGCGTGCGCATTCCGGTGGTGTATCTGATGAGCCATATTCCGGGTGTGGGGCTGTTTCAGATCGGCCTGGGCACGCCCATCTCCTCGGCGGTGCAGATTCTTTTGTGCATTGCCGCCTACCGGTGGTATCAAAACCGGGCGAAGCGTTCCGCCCAATAAAACAGAAAAGCCGGGCCGGTGCGAGAGGGAAATTCTCTTCGCACCGGCCCGGCTTTTGGTTTGTTATTGATTGGGCTTATCCGGTTTGGCCTCAGCCTGTCCGCTTTCGGGCGGCTGGGCGGCATGGCCGGTCTGCAGATGCTCTTTGTTGAACAAGCCGCCGAATATGGTCATGAACACAATCTTGATGTCCAGGAAGATGGACCAGTTCTCGATGTACCAGATGTCGCACTGGATGCGCCCCTCGATGGAGGTGTCGCCCCGGAAGCCGTTCACCTGGGCCCAGCCGGTGATGCCCGGCCGCACCTGGTGCTTGACCATGTAAAGGGGCACCGTCTCCTTGAACTGCTCCACAAAATGGGGAATCTCCGGCCGGGGACCGATCAGGCTCATGTCGCCTTTGAGCACGTTGAAGAACTGGGGCAGCTCGTCGATGCTGCACTTGCGGATCAGGCTGCCGAACCAGGTTTTGCGGGGGTCGGCGTCCTGGGTCCAGCCGGTGTCCTGGCTGGTGTTCACCCGCATGCTGCGGAACTTGTACATGGTGAAGATCTTTTTGTTCAGGCCCACCCGCTCCTGCCGGAACAGAATCGGCCCCGGGCTGGAAAGCTTCACCCCGATGGCTGCCACCAGCATGATGGGGCTGGTGAGCACAATCAGAACAAGGCTGCCCACCACGTCCATGGCCCGTTTCAGGGCGGCGTTGAGCATGTTGTCCAGCGGGATGGTGCGGATGCTGATCAGCTTCACCGAGCCGATCACGTCCACCGTGGGGCGGCTGGGAATGAAGTCGTTGTAGAAGGGGATGATGCGGATCTTCGCGCCCTGCTTTTCGCAGGAGGCGATGATGGTGTTCATGAACCGGGTTTCGTGGGGCTCCAGCGCCACGATCACCTCGTCCACCGTGGGGCCGGCCAGCAGGTCCGGCAGGTCCTCGTAGCGGCCCAGGTGCTTGCCCAGGCCCGGCTTCTCGCTGGCGGCCACGTAGCCCAGCACGTTGTAGCCGTACTGGGGGTTGCGGCGCAGCGAATCCAGGTATTCAAAGGCCAGCCGTCCGTTGCCCACAATCAGCACATGCTTCAGGTTGTAGCCCAGCATCCGGTAGTGGCGCAGGATGCGCCGCACCGTGACCCGCTTGGCCACCACCAGCACAGTGGAGAACACATAAAACAGTACCAGTACCCCGCGGGAGAAGTCCACCGCACGGGTGAGGTAGAGCACCATGCCGATGAGCAAAAGGCCCAAAAGGTTTGCCTTCATCAGGGCCACCGTCTCGTCCAGCAGGGTGGAGAACCGGAAGGAGCCGTAGAGCTTGAAGGCATAGTAGATGGCGGCCATGATCACCCCGTAGCACACGGCGGGCAGGAAGGCCCCGGTGCGCAGCAGCACCACCGCCGGGTTGACCAGATTGTCGCGGTAAACGCCCAGCCACAGCCACACGGCCAGCAGATAGGCCAGGGCGATGAGCGAGATATCCAAAAGGCAGTTGACGATGTTCAAAAGCCTCTGATTTTTGCGGATCATAAACAGGTAAGCCCCCTTTTCGGCGGCGGGCGGAACACCCGGCGCGGGAAAACAGTCTTACCCTTTATTATAAACGAACGGGCGCAAAAGTCCATATTTTGAGTGATTTTGTCATGAAAAGAGCACGAAAACAGCCCCGGCAGATGCCGGAGCTGAGAAATTTTCAGTCGATCACGGTTTTGGTGCGGCCGATGCCCACCACCGCGGCGGTGATCTTTTTCCAGGTATTGCAGCCGCAGATGCCGTCCGCGATCAGGCCCACCGCCCGCTGGTAGGCCTTGAGGGCGTTTTCGGTGTTGGCGCCGAACTTGCCGTCCAGCGTGCGGGTGGAGTAGCCCAGGGCGTTCAGCGCGTCCTGCAGGATGAGCACGTAGGTGCTCACCGAGCCCCGGCGCACGGTGGGGTACCCGGCGGTGGTGCCGCTGCAGGCGGGTTTGCCGTAGCGCCGGTCAAAGTGTACCCAGGTGGGGGTCATGTCCTGAGGCTCCACATAGCCCCAGGCGCCGGTGTTCTTGGCGGCCTTCCAGATGGCGTTGCGGGCGGTGGACCCCTGCCCCTGGCCCACGTCGAAGGCAACGCCCGCGTAGTGCTGGCTGCGGGTGCCGTGGCCGCCCTCCCAGATGCGCTTGAAGGCGTAGCCGATGTGGATGCCCTTGCCGTAGGACCGGCGGGTCAGGTTCCAGGCCTCCATGGCGGCCACGGTGGTCCAGAGGGTGGGGCTCTGGCTGCTGCCCCGGAACTCCTTCACCTTCATGGTGGTGCCGTAGGAGTAGGGCATGGTGTCGTTTTCACCCAGGTTGTAGGTGATCAGCTTGTTGGAATAGGCATCGTACACAAAGATCTTGGGCATGGTGTTCGCTCCTTTCGTTTGGTGGGGTGTTCAGGCTTCGGGAATGGGCGGATAGAGCAGCGCGAAGATGGCATCCCAGGTGGCGCGGTCCACCACGCCGGTGGCGGGCAGGCCCAGCCCCTGCTGGAAGGCGGTCACCGCGCTGGTGGTCTCGGTGCCGTAAACGCCGTCGATGGGCACAAAATCCGCCACGCAGTACAGCTGGGCGATGCCGTTCATGGCCTGCTGCAGCGCGCTTACCGCGCCGCCCGCGCTGCCCGGGGCCATCACGTAGCCCGGGTAGTCCGGCGCGGCGGCGGGCACCGTGGAATCCGGCACCCCACCGGCCAGGCTCAGGAAGGTGGCCTCCAGCGCGTTCCAGGTGAATTCGTCCACCGTGTCGCTTTCGGGCTGGTTGAACTCCAGCTGCCAGCTGTGCAGCGAATCCAGGGTGCTCTGGCCGAAGATGCCGTCGAGCTTGCCCGGGTCCTGCACGGTGTCGTAGAAATAGCTGATGTAGCGCAGCAAAAACTGCACAAAGGCCACCGAGGGCCCCTCGGCGCCCAGCATCAGCTCAAAACCGGGCCAGGGCACCAGGTTAAAGGCGGCCAGCAGCCCGTCGGACGAGCGCAGCCGCTGGGCCTGCTCGTACAGAGCCTGCCAGGTGGCGGGGCCGATGATGCCGTCCGCCGTGAGGCCGAACATGGTCTGGAAGGCCTTCACCGCCGCGGTGGTGGACGGGCCGTAGATGCCGTCGATGGTCACGGTGGGCAGGGTGGGGAAGTAGACCGCCAGCAGCCGCAGATAGAACTGAGCCTCCCGCACCGCGGTGCCGGTGCTGCCCTGCTTGAGGGGCGTGCCCGGGTAGGTGCCGGGGCGCTGGTTGGGGGCAAGCAGACTGTCGGCCACGTCGCCGTATACCTCATACAGCTTCTGCCAGGTGGCGGGGCCCACCACGCCGTCCTGAGTCAGGCCGAATTCCTTCTGGAAGGCCTTCACCGCACTGGTGGTGGCCGCGCCGAAGATGCCGTCCACCGTGATGGTGGGAATGGACGAGAAGTTGGAGGCCACCATGCGCAGATAGAACTGCAGCAGGCGCACGCTGTCGCCCCTGTCGCCCTGGCGCAGCGGGGTGCCCGGGTAGCCGCTGGGCTGGTCCTGAATGTCGCTTTCCAGGCTGTTGTAGGCGGCGGCAATGGCCTCCCAGGTGGCGGGACCCACCACGCCGTCCACGGTCAGGCCGTTCTCCCTCTGGAAGGCGCGCACCGCATTGGCGGTGGCATTGCCGTAGATGCCGTCCACCGAAATGCTGGGCAGGGCGGGGTCGAACTCGGCCAGGGCGTTCAGCCAGAACTGGATGCGCTCCACCCCGGTGCCGGTGCTGCCCATCTGCAAGGCGGTGCCCGGGTAGGTGCTGCCGTTCACGTTGCTCTCGCCGCTGGGCTTTTCGCCCTCGCTGGTCAGCTCCGCCAGGTCCTTCACCGACACATAGATGTAGCTGATCTTGTACCAGGTGGCCCGGCCCACCACGCCGTCCACCGTCAGGCTGAACTGCTTCTGGAAGGCCTTCACCGTGGACTCGGTGGCCGCGCCGAACACCCCGTCGGTGCCCGGGTTGCCGAAGAAGGGGTAGTCCTTGGCGATGCGGGTGAGCTGCCGCTGGATGATGCGCACGTTGGTGCCGCTGTCGCCACGGCGGAGCGGGCTGCCGGGGTAGCTTTCCGGGATGTCCTGCAGGTTGTTGGTGCGCACGATCTCGATGTCGTTGCCGTAGTAGTATTTGAGGATCTGCAAAGCGTTCTTGCCCTCGTTGGCACGGTCCACCGTGCCCCACTGCTTCATGCCCTTGCAGGTGACGGACTTGCCGTCGCAGTATTCGGTGTAGTAGGGCTCGATGGTGCCCTGCCGGCGCACGTAGGTGTTGAAGATGTCGTCGGTGAGCTTTTCCATCACCTCAAAGATGTTGCGCCCGTGCACGTAATACTGGTCGTAGCTGGTGGAGTTGGTGATGTTGAAGGTGTAGCCCCGGCTGGGGTACCACTCGGTGAAGATGCGGTTCATGGCCAGACTGATCTGGGCGTGGATGTTGGCCCGCAGGGCCTGCTCCGGCCAGGCGGGCGTGCCCAAACCCGCGCCCTACACCCGCCAGAAAAGCTCCAGCCGCCGGTTGCCGGTTTCATCCGGCGGGTACACCAGAATTTTCTCGATCAGCGCCGCCGCCAGCTCCCGGCTCAGGGGCAAAGGGGTGGAGGATTCCGGCGCTTCGGGCGCTTCCGGGCCCCGGGGCGGCTCCAGCTGCCGCAGCCGGGCCAGCAGCTCGGTTCGCAAAGCGGCAAATTCCTCCTCGGCCAGCAGCCCGGCGGCCTTGTCCTGATAGAGCCCTGCCAGCGCCAGCCGCAGCCGCCGGTCCGCTCCCATGGCGGGGGGCGGGGCCTTGGCCGGGGCCGGAGGCAGGCGGGCCGCGGCTTCAAACAGCGCGGCCACCCGCCCGGCAATCAGCGCTTCCAGTTCCGAAAGGGGCAGGTAGGGCTGACCGGGGCAGGCCGTGGGGCTCTGGCGGGCGGTGCGGCAGCGGAAATACCGGGTGGGCGCACCGCTTTTGGGGATGGTGCCGGAGCGGGTCTGTTCCATCAAGTGACCGCACAGGCCGCAGACCACCAGCCCTGCCAGCGGATGGGGCGCGCCCTGTTTGCCCGAGCGGGCCCGGGCGGAAAGCATCGCCTGCACCCGGTCGAACACCGCCCGGCTCACCAGAGCGGGCTGGCTGGCGGGGGCCACGATCCAGCGGCTTTCCGGCAGGCGGCGGGTCTGCTTGCCCCGCCAGCTGATCCGCTCCACCCGCCCCTGCACCAGGTCCCCCGCATAGGTGCGGTTGGTGAGCAGCCGGTGCACCGTGGCCTTGCTCCAGAGGCCCGGCCCCGGCACTTTGCCTGCCGCCAGGGCCTTGGCCGCGGCGGGGGCGGGGATGCCCTCGGCGTTCAGCCGCCGGGCGATGGCCGCGCACCCAAGGCCGGAAAGGGCCAGCCGGAAGATGCGCTCCACCACCGGGGCGGCGGCCGCGTCCGGCAGAAGGTGACCCTTTCGGGCCGGGTCCTTTTGGTAGCCGTAGAGCGGGCTGCCGGCGATGCTGCACCCCTGACGCCGCTTGTGGGTGAGCACCGCCCGCACGTTGGCGGAAAGGTCCTCCAGATACCACTCGTTCATCAGCCCATAGATCTGGCGGCTCTTTTTGCCCGCCGCGTCGCCGGTGTCCACATGGTCCACCAGCGCCAGAAACCGCACTCCCCACAAAGGAAACAGCCCGTGCAGGTACTTTTCCACCAGCTCCATGTCCCGGGTGAAGCGGGACTGGCTTTTGGCCAGAATCACGTCGATCTGCCCAGCCCGGGCGGCGGCCAGCATCCGGTTGAAGGCCGGGCGGTCCCGGTCCGCGCCGGAGTAGTCCTCGTCGCAGTAGATGCCCTGCACCGCATAGCCCAGCCGCTCCGCCCAGGCCAGCAGCATGGAGCGCTGGTTCTGGATGCTCTCGCTCTCGGCAGACGCTTCCAGCCCCTCGTCCTCCCGGCTCAGGCGGCAGTAGAGCGCCGCCCGCGTCAACGCTCCGGCTCCTCTTTGGGCGGCTGGGGTGTACCCTCGGTCAGCGCCTCGGCCAGACGGCGCACCGCCGCCGCCCGCTCCCGGTCGCCCTTTGCAAGAAAATGCTCCTCCAGAATGTAATGAATGGACGCCATATGAAAAAATCCCTCCTGTTCGATGCATTTCGCGGCAGCTGCCGCCGTATCATCCTATGAGCCGGGCGGGCGGAAAAATGCGCAAAATCTGTATGGAAGAGCCGGTCCGTTGTGCAGCCAACCGCAACAAAGGCCCCGAAAGGGTACAATGAGATCATGGACCCGGCGAGACGGCCGGGCCGCATGGAAGGATGAAGCAATATGATGTTGGGACTTTACACACTTCCCCAATGGATGCTGCTGTTTTTTAGCTATGGATTTCTGGGCTGGGTCTGGGAAAGCGGGTATGTTTCGGTGCGTCAGAAGCACTGGGTGAACCGGGGCTTTCTGCACGGGCCGGTGATCCCTATCTACGGGTTCGGCGCGGTGGCCATTCTGGCCCTGTGCGCCCCGGTGGCGGGCAGCCTGCCGATGCTGTTTTTCAGCGGCATGTTCTGGGCTACGGCGCTGGAATACGCCACCGGCTGGGCCATGGAGCGCATGTTCCACGTGCGCTACTGGGACTACAGCAAGGAAAAGTGGAACCTGAACGGGTACATCTGCCTGATGGCCTCGCTGTGCTGGGGCGTATTCTCGGTACTGCTGCTGCGGGTCATCCAGCCCCCGGTGGCGGGTGTCGTCACCGGGCTGAGCGGCCCGGCGGCGGCCATGCTGGCCGCGGCGCTGACCCTGGCCTTTGCGGCGGATGCAATCGCCTCCACCCGGGAGGCCCTGGACCTGCGGCGGCTGCTGGAGCAGCTGAGCGCAAGCCGGGAGCAGATTGCACGGCTGCAAAGGCGGCTGGAAATCGCGGGGGTCTTTTTGCAGCAGGATGCCCGGGATGCCCTGGACGGCCTGCGCAAGGAGGGCGAGCGGGCCGCCGGCGTGGTGAGCCTGCGGCTGGAGGCGGCCCGGGAACGCCGCCGCAGGATGCTCTGGCAGATGAGCCGCCAGCTGGAACAGCTGCGGCGGGAGGGCAAGCTGCACCCGGGTCTTGCCGGGCCGGACCAGAAAGCCATTCAGCGGGAGCTGTCGGCCATGCACCGGCGCACCGACGAGATGTATCGCCGGGCGGCACGGGTGCTGCAGCGCAACCCCGGCTCCACCACCAGCCTCCACCCGGAGGCCATGGAGGAGCTGCGCACCCTCACCGGCAGCGAACAGTAATTCCCTGGCACCAATACGGGAAGCGGCGGACCGGATACGGCCCGCCGCTTCGCTGAGTCAAAACACAAAAAGGGCGGTCTTGCAGGCCGCCGCACAAGGAGTATAATAAGGATGAAACAGAACAATGTAAAGCAGAAATACCGGCTGCGGTATGGCATGCCGGAGCAAAAAGGGGGAACCGGTATGGAGACCGAACAAACCATGGAACAGCGGCTGGGGGTGGAGCTGGAAACGCTGCGGCACTGCATCCTGTTCCGCAACATGACCGATGAGGAGATCCGCAGTGCGCTGGCGGCCGTGAGTGCCCGGCGGGCGAGCTATGCCCGGCGGGCGGTGATCGGGCAGGACGGCGACCCGCTGGAGGAGGTGGCACTGATTCTTTCCGGCAATCTGCACCTGACCCACGCGGACGCGGCGGGCAACAGCAACCTGATGGATGTGCTGGGCCCCGGCGACACCCTGGGCGTGCTGAACGCGGTGGGCGGCTACCGGCTGCACAGCACCATCACCGCCGCCACTGCCGCCGAGGTGCTCTTCTTCCGGGTGGACAAGCTGCTGCGGGCAAACCGGCTCACCGACCCGGGGCAGATCCGCTTTGTGCAGAACCTGACCCTGGCGGTGGCCCAGAAGGCCCAGCGGCTGACCAAAAAGCTGGAGGACAGCATCCGCCGCACCACCCGCGAGCGTCTGCAGGACTACCTGAGCGCCCAGTACCACAAGGCGGGCAGCCGCACCTTTGTGATTCCGCTGAACCGGCAGGACCTGGCGGACTTTCTGTTTGTGGACCGGAGCGCCATGTCCAACGAGCTGTGCAAGATGCGGGACGAGGGGCTGCTCAAGTTCGAGAAGAGCCGCTTTGAGCTGCTGGTGCAGATGCCCATCACCGACGACGAGCCGGACCCCAACGAGGAGTGACCCATACATATTCCAAAGCCCCCGGCTAATGCAGCCCGGGGGCTTTTTTGCGGGGATGCCGATGTCCTCTGGGGCGGGCTGCAGGGCACCCTGGGCGGCTGTTTGGGCTTTGAGTACAGGAGGGCCCCTGCCATGGGCCGGGCGCGGGCTGGCGGGTGCGGCAGGGGGCTGTGGGAGCATGGTGGAGGAAAGCGCCTGCGGCATCAGGAAAATGCAGGCAAAAAAGAACGCCTTTCCGAACTTCGGAAAGGCGTTCTTTGGTTTATGGCTCAAAGCAGGGAGGGCGTTATTCCACCGCCCGCAGGCCCCGGTGGCCGGAGCAGGATTCCGCCAGCACCGCCACGCCGCTGCCGGCCAGGAAGGCGCCCCACAGGGTGCTCAGGGCGAACCAGCCGGCCACCGGAGCGGCCATCACCAGCAGGCCCACCAGCAGGTTCACGATGCCGCTGGCCAGCACCCAGCCCGCGCCGGGGCTTTTGGTGCGCCGGAGGGTGGTGTACTGGAACAGCTGCCCTACACCGGCCAGCAGGCCGAAGAAGGCGGCCACCGAGGCCAGCGATGCGATCATGCTCACCATCCCGAGGGGGGTGGTGAGGGCCATCCAGAGGGTGAAGAAGCTGAGCAGCGTCATGGCGATGCCGTTGGCCAGGGTCCAGCCGCTGCGCCTGTCCCAGGGAAGGCGGGCGAAGGCGATGATCTGGGCCACGCCGTAAACGCCCAGCCCGCCGGTGAGCAGGGTGGCCAGCGAGATGCCCGCCGCCCCCGGCGCCAGAATGGAGACGAGCCCCACCCCCACCAGAGCCGCGCCCACCAGCAGGCCGCTCTTGCCGTTCACCGGCACAAAGGCCGTTTCCCCGTCGGGGATAAATTCCGCCCGGGGCGGGCCGTCGTTCAGGTAGTCCGCGCCGGTTTTGGTCCGGGTGTAGTCGTAATTGGTTTCTTTCATGGATGATTCCTCCTCAGGATGGTTCATGTCTTTTTCGAGGGCCGGGCCCGGTGTTGTGCCGGGCCCGGCCTGCCTTGGGGTCAGATCAGCTGGTAGCGGGCCAGCAGCTCCTCCAGCACGGTGCCCTGGAACTTGTCCAGCCCGGCGTGCAGGGCCAGCTTGTAGGGCAGGGGCAGCTTCATGTCGGTGAGCTTGCGGCCGTCCAGCAGGTAGTGGGTGGCGTTGAGCAGGCACCGCAGGTCGTAGGCGGAGCCGAATACCTCGGGCACCCCCCGCTCCACGTTCAGCAGGGTGTAGACCGCCTCCATGGCGGTGCGCACCGAGTATTCGGTGGTGAAGATGGTGTCGCGCCGGGTCTCGGCGAACTGGCCAAGGAAGGCGAAGTTCACGCATTCGGCGGGCACCACCTGGGGCCGGTCGCCTGCGGCACGGGGCATGAAGAAGGCGGTCACGTAGGGCATCATGCAGGGAACGGTGGAGGCGGCCTCACGGGCCAGCAGTTCGATTTCGTTCTCGGGTACGCCCAGGTGGTACAGCCACTCCATGCAGATCTCGGCGCCGGTGCATTCCGCCATGGGCTTGCCCACATAGTCGCCGGGTTCATCGGGGGAAAGACCGTAGATCCAGCCAACCAGCTGGCCCGCGGGCTGTGCCTTGAAGTGGGGCTGCCGGTTGAAGGTCCAGCTCATCAGCCAGGCGGAGTCCTTGGCGGTCACGATGCCGCCGGTCACCACCAGTCCGGAATAGGGGTCCCGGTGGCAGATCTTCTGCACATAAGAGACGATGCGGTCGTCCAGCAGGGTCACGGTGGCGGATTCCCACTTGGTGGCCTGGATGTCGGAGCAGAAGGCGTCCGGGTTGCCGAAGGCCGGGTTCTGAACCGCCAGGTTCTTCCACAGCTGCCAGCTGCTGCCCTCACCGTTCTCCACACGCAGGCGGGGGGCCTCGTCGTTGGAGCCAAGGGCCGCGCCCTCGGTGCAGGAGCCGTTGGTCACGAAGACCAGGTCGCTTTCGTCCAGCTCCCGGCTGCGGGGCTGGCCGTTCTGGACAAATTCCAGCCGGTGGGCCACCTTCTTGCCGGGCAAAAAGTGAAACAGCACGTTGGTCACCTTGATGCCGTATTCAAACTGCACGCCCTCCTTTTTCAGGTACTCCACCAGCGGCAGAATCAGCGACTCGTACTGGTTGAACCGGGTGAATTTGAGGGCGGAAAGGTCGGGCAGACCGCCGATGTGGTGCAAAAACCGGTGCAGATACAGCTTCATCTCCAGCGCCGAGTGCCATTTTTCAAAGGCGAACATGGTCTGCCAGTAGAGCCAGAAGTTGGAGGCGTAGAACTCGTCGCTGAACACCTCGTCGATGGTCTTGTTGTACAGGTCCTCGTCCTTGGCGAAGAAGAGCGCCATCAGCTCCAGTGCCGCCGCGTCGCTTAAACCGAAGCGGTTGCTGGTCTCGGCGCTCACGCCCTGGTTCAGGGTGGCCCGGTTCATGGAAAAGTTGGGGTCGTCCTTGTTGAGCCAGTAGAATTCATCCAGCACGCTGGCGTTTTCCACCTCCAGCGAGGGGATGGACCGGTACAGGTCCCACAGGCACTCGTAGTGGTCCTCCATCTCCCGGCCGCCCCGGATCACAAACCCCAGTTGGGGGTCCAGAATACCGTCGCAGGCGCCGCCGGGCAGGGGCGATTCCTCTAAAATGTGGATGCGCTCGCCGGGGATGCCGCCGTCCCGGATGAGGAAGGCCGCCGCCGAGAGGCTGGCAAGGCCGCCGCCCACCAGCCAGGCAGATTTGCCCTCGGCTTTTTTCGGGGTGCGGGGGCGGGCAAACGCTTCGTAGTTGCCGTTGCTGTAGTACATAAAAAATACCTCCTGTGCCGGGGGGCGCTGCCCTGCCCGGCGATAAAAAGAAAATGGATGGTACAAAAAGCGGGAGGACCCGGGCCTGCTTGCCCGTTTGCAGCAGCACACAGCGTTTGCAAGAAAGGGAAAACCGGCAAGGCGCATCGCCTTTGACCTGTATTCATCATACGCTGAATCCGGGCGGGAAACGGTTTGCCAAACAACGGTTTTGCGTTTGCGGCAAAAAAAGGCGGAAAAGGAAAAAATCCCCCTGACCCGAAGGTCAGGGGGAAAAGGGAAAATTCAGTTCAGGGCCTCGAAGCCGTGGCCGCCGGGCAGCGGCCAGCAGCAGAGGGTGCTTGCCTCCAGCGGGGCCCGCAGCAGGTTCACCGCGTGGATGCGGCTGTTGTCGTAGGTCTTGAAGTAGTACACGCCCCGGGCCGGGTCGGCGCAGCAGGAGTAAAGGGTCATGTCCGGCTTGCCCTCCGGGGTCATCACGCTGCCCCGCACCATGGCCACCGCGTCCAGAATGCGGAAGAACTGGTTCACCGCATCGTCACCGGCGGAGTGGATGGAGTTGCATTTCAGAAAGGCCGCCCGCACGAACCGGCTCATGGGGGAGCAGTCGCCCGGCAGGCCGATGGCGCCCATGCCCTGGCCGTAGGGAGGCAGGGGAACACCGGGAGCAAAGCGGTTTTCCGGCGGCGCGGCGGAAAGGGTCTGGTAGCCGGTCAGGTTGGCCAGCTGCACCGGGAAGGGCGGGTTGTTGGTGAGCACGCCCACCGGGTCCTCGTAAAGGCGGGAGCCCTCGGTGGTGACCTCCATCACCAGCGCGCCGGTGCCGTCGGCGATGTGCCAGTGCAGCGGGGCCAGCGGGTAGCCCGGGGCGAAGGGGATGCCCAGCAGGTCGATGCCTTCCAGCATGGCCCGGGCCTCCTTCAGAGTGCGGCAGCTGCCCAGCACCAGCGGAATCAGCTCGTAGGGAGCCACCGCGTCCGGCGCGGCCTGGTCGGCAGGGGTGTAGTAGGCGTTGCCGGGGAAGTTCAGCCCGGCCATGTTCAGCCCGGCCTCGTTCATGGCCTCGGCGTACAGGGGCACGCCCCCGGCCACGGTGGCCATGCCGATCATGGCCAGATGGTGCGGCATCGCCGGGCGGCGGTGAAAATGAAAGGCGAAGGAGCGGGGGGTGGCCACCACCTGCTGGCCGAAGGGCGTTTCCAGGTCCAGATTACGGCCGAACAGGGGATAGGGGGCGGAAAAAGCAATGCTTGTGCACATAAGAGTAGTCTCCTTGCGGCGGTGCCGCGGTCTTGGAGGAATGTTTCGTTACACCTAGTATACCACATGGAAGAGAAAAATCCGTTGTTTGAAAAACGCCGCCGCGGGTTTGGGCACGCCCGGCCAGGTGGGGTAGACCTCGCTGGAGGCCACGTTGGCGATGTAATGCCGAAAGCTCACCGTCACGTTGCGGGCGCTCTCCTTGGGCTTGCCCAGGTGTACCGTGATGGTGGTGGGCACGATGGGGGTGGCCAGCACCAGCGGAGCCGGACAGTTTTCCGCCGGGGCCACGCTGGAGGGCCCCTCGGGCCGGTAGAGGGAATGGGCCGGAATGTCGAAGGTCTCGGGCTTGGGCTGGGGCGCGCCCAGCCGCTGGGCGGGCAGCATCTCCAGCAGGATTAGGGCGGTCTGGCAGGCGAACACCTGCACCCCCTGCAGGGTTACGGTCTGGTAGCCCTCCTTCTCCGCCGTCACCTCCCACACACTGTAGGGCTGTTGGGTGTTGGCTTCGTCCAGGCTGAGCGCCTTATCCGGCGCGGGCAGTGTGATCACCGGCGCGGTGCCGGTGGTATCGGTGGTCACGGTCACAGGCGCATGGCCCTCGCCGCGCACCGTCACGGTCACGCCCGGCACCGGGGCGCTCTGGCGGGCGGCGTAGCTCTGCACCAAAAGGCAGCCGTTCATCATGAGGCAAAACTCCTT
>NZ_JAPNNW010000031.1:0-14105 GCF_027853465.1 Allofournierella sp. CML151
TTGAAATATTTTTTCAAGCGCTTTCGAGCGGCTTGCCGTTTTTGACGGCTCAGTTATAATACCACAGCCGCAAGCCCAAAGTCAACACCTTTTTTCAATTTTTTTCGAAAAAGTATCACTTTGTTAATATGCTGCTCTGTTTGTCCTATTTGTATAGGAAATCGGGCCTTACAGGCCCAGCAGCAGGGCCAGCTGGGCCACGGTGTCCAGCGGGTGGGTGGAATGTTTTTTCATGAAGTCGCGCACCGGCTCCACCTCGCAGCCCCAGCCCGCAAAGGCAAAGGGCACGTCGCAGCTTTTCGCCATCTGCCAGCCGGGCTTTAAATCGTCCACCATTAAAAGCTCCTGTGGCGCAAGGCCGTAATGGCGCATGATCTCCTCCAGCGCATAGGGGGCGGGCTTGCGTTTTTGGGGCGGCAGATCCCAGCCGAACACCAGCTCCGGCTCGAAGCCGCAGTGCACCCGATAATCTCGCCGGATCATCTCCTCGCTGGAATGGCTGGCCACACAGATGGTTCCCCCTGCCTCCCGATAGCGGCGCAGCAGCTCGGCCATGCCCGGGAACATGGGCGGCACATGGGTGCTGGTCCACTGCTTCCAGACCTTCTGCTCCACCAGCATCTCCTCATCGGTCAGGTGCAGCATGTCCCGGCAGATAGCCTCAAAGCCCGGCTCGAAGTTATACAGCACATACTCGTGCAGGCTCCAGTTCACCTCCGGGCGCAACAGCTTCATGGCGTCCAGAAAGGCCGGGTAGTGGACGGTGGGTGTGCTGGCCACCACGGTATCGTCGTGATCCAGCACCAGGCAGGGCAGGCAGGCCATATTCGTTCCCCCTTATATCGTAATATATAACGTATTATAGCAGACCGGCCCCGCCGGGGCAAAGCAAAACCGCCCGGACGGGGCTGTCACTCCCCCGCCAGGCGGCTCCTTAGTCACAATATCAGCCTGTCAGAGCGAAGGACCGCACAGAGGTCCCCAGGTTTCCCAGCCGGCCAGCAGCTGATCCGCCTTGTGGCAGTCGCTGGAAAAGACCAGCCGCGCCCCCCGGCCCCGCATCGCTTGAAGCAGCCAATCGGCCGGGTAGGGCTGGGTGCGCCAGCCCTTGGCCACCGCGCCGGTGTTCACCTCGAAGGCCACACCCTCCCCTGCCAGCCGGTCCAGTGCGGCCAGCGCCGCCGCCCGGTAACGGGGGTGAGCTTCGTCGAACAGCACACCGCTCTCGTTGAACTTGGCAATCAGGTCGAAATGGCCCACGATGTGGCACCCGGTGCGCCGGTGCACATCCGCCAGGGTGGCGAAGTAATCCTCCGCGAAGGCATAGTAATCCCCGCCGTAGTGGTCGGCCACAATGCCCTGCTGCCACTGGGGGTCCTCATCCACCGGCAGGTACTCCCCATGGCGATAAAGATAATGCACCGAGCCGATGACAAAATCGTACCCTTCGGCGGGCTGTTCCGAGTAGTAATCCTGCTCGATGCCCAAGAGAATCCGCAGCCGGGGCGCATATTCCGCCTGCAGCCGCCGCACCCGTTCTTTATACTCCCGGGTGCCTGCAAGGCTCATGCAGTACCGCTCGTCAAAACCGGTGTGGCTGTGGCCGGAAAAGCCCAGCGTTTCGCAGCCCGCCGCCAGAGCCGCCGCGGCCAGCTCCTCGGGGGTGTTGTCGCCGTCGCAGAAGGTGGTGTGGGTGTGCAGATTGTAGGGTCTCATGAGGTCATCTTTTCCTGCTTGACCTTGTGGTCGATGATGTGACGGCTGGCCAGCTCGTCCCGCACGTCCTCCACGGTGATACCCATCTGCACCATGAGCACCATGGCATGGTAGGCCAGGTCCGCCAGCTCATAGATGGTCTCCTTCTTGTCCTCGGCCTTGCCCGCGATGATCACCTCGGTACATTCCTCGCCTACCTTTTTCAGGATCTTGTCCAGACCCTTCTCGAACAGGTAGGTGGTGTAGGAGCCCTCGGGCCGGTCGGCGTTGCGCTGACATAAAAGGTCATACAGGCCCTCCAGCGTGAAGTCGCCCCGCTCGTCGCTCTGGAACAATACGTCCTCAAAGCAGGAGTCATTGCCCAGGTGGCAGGCTGGGCCATCCTTTTCCACCAGCACCAGCAGCGCGTCCCGGTCGCAGTCGGCGGTGATGCTCACAATGTGCTGGTAGTTGCCGCTGGTCTCGCCCTTGAGCCACAGCTCCTGACGGGAACGGCTCCAGAAGCAGGTGAGCTTTTTCTCCATACTGATGGCCAGGCTCTCGGCGTTCATGTAGGCCACGGTGAGCACCTTGCGGCTTTTGGCGTCCACCACCACCGCCGGGATCAGGCCCTTTTCGTCAAATTTCAGGTCTTGAATGTTCAGCATATCTTATCGCCTCACTATGATGTCGTTTTCCCAAAGGGTCTGTTTCAGGTCCGGAATGGCGATCTCGCCGAAATGGAACACCGAGGCCGCCAGGCCCGCGTCCACACTGGGCACCTTTTTGAACAGCTCCACAAAATCCTGCTGGCTGCCCGCGCCGCCGGAGGCGATCACCGGAACCGGCACCGCCCGGCAGACCTCGTCCAGCAGCTCCAGATCAAAGCCCTGCTTCACGCCGTCGGTGTCAATGGAATTCACCACCACCTCGCCCGCGCCCAGCTCCACGCCCCGGCGCAGCCAGCCAATGGCCTCGATGCCGGTATCCTCCCGACCGCCCTTGGCGAACACCTGGAACCGGCCGTTCACCCGCTTGATGTCCGCCGAGAGCACCACGCACTGGTTGCCGTAGCGCTTCGCGGCGCGGCGGATCAGCTCCGGGTCCCGGATGGCGCCGGAGTTCACGCTCACCTTGTCGGCGCCGCATTTAAGCACCCGGTCAAAACCCTCCAGCGTGTTCACGCCGCCGCCCACGGTGAGGGGAATAAAAATCGTCTCCGCCACCCGGCAAAGGATGTCGGTAAACAGCTTGCGCCCCTCGGCGGAGGCGGTGATGTCGTAGAACACCAACTCGTCGGCTCCGCTCTCGGAATAGTACCGGGCCAGCTCCACCGGGTCGGATACATCCGACAGCCCCTTGAAGTTCACGCCCTTCACCACCCGGCCGTCCCGCACGTCCAGGCAGGGGATGATTCGTTTTGTGATCATTTCGCCGCCTCCAGTGCATCGGCCAGGTCCACTGCGCCGGTGTAGTAGGCCTTGCCCAGAATGGCCCCGTAGAGATTCATCTGACGCATGGCTTTGATGTCATCCAGACTGCTCACGCCGCCGGAGGCCACGATCTGCAGGCCCTGCCGTTTGGCGAGACTGCGGTACAATTCCAGATTCGCGCCCCGCATGGCCCCGTCCCGGGAGATGTCGGTGCAGATCATGGTGGAAACACCCAGGCCCTGCATCCGGTCGAAGAAGGCTTCCGCGCCCTCGTCGCTGGTCTGCTGCCAGCCCCGGATGGCCACCTGGCCGTCCCGCAGGTCGGCTCCAACGGCCACCCGCTCGCCCCAGGTAGCGAGGGCGTTCCGCAGAAAGTCCGGGTCGGTGACGGCGGCAGTGCCCAGAATCACCCGGCTCACCCCGTTTTCCAGATAGGCGCGGGCAATGTCCATATTCCGGATGCCGCCGCCCACCTCCACAAACAGGCCGGTCTCGGCGGCGATGCGCCGGATCAGCTCCAGATTGGGGGTGGTGCCGTCCCGTGCGCCCTCCAGGTCCACCAGATGGATGTGAGTGGCGCCGGTGGCGGCGAATTGTTTGGCCAGAGCCGCCGGGTCGGGGCTGTACACGGTCATCTGCCGGTAATCGCCCTGATAGAGCCGGACCGCCTGCCCTTCATACAGGTCGATGGCCGGAAACAGGATCATGCTTTTCCCTCCTCTTCACAAAAGGCCCGCAGGATGGCAAGGCCCACCGGGCCGCTCTTTTCCGGGTGGAACTGGCAGCCCATCACGTTCCCCTTCTGCACCATGGCGGTGATGGGGATGCCGTACTCCGCCGTGGCCACCAGACTGTCGGCGCAGCCGTCGGCGTAATAGGAATGAACAAAGTATACGCAGTCGCCGGGCTTTACGTCCCGCAGCAGCGGGCTTTCGGCCACCGGCTGCAAGGCGTTCCAGCCAATGTGAGGGATTTTCAGCTCCGCCGGGATGGCTCCCTCCATGGGCACCACCCGCCCGGCCAGCAGGCCCAGGCCCTTGTGGCGGCCGTATTCGAGACTCTCCTCAAAGAGCAGCTGCATGCCAAGGCAGATGCCCAGCACCGGCACGCCCTTTTTCGCCTGCTTTATCACCAGCTGGTCCAGTCCGGTGGCCCGCAGCTTGTCCGCCGCGTCGCCGAAGGCGCCCACGCCGGGCAGCACCAGCTTGTCCGCCTGTTCCAGAACGGCGGGGTCGGCGCTTACCTGCACCTGGGCCCCAACACAGCGCAGGGAGGAGCAGAGGCTGAACAGGTTGCCCACTCCATAATCAATTACGCCGATCATTCACAGCACCCCTTTTGTGGATGGAATTTCCCCGGCGAACTCCGGGTCGATGGCCACTGCCGCCCGCAAGCAGCGGGCCGCGGCCTTGAAGGCCCCCTCCATGATGTGGTGGGAGTTGGCTCCGGCCATCTTCTGCAGATGCAGGGTCAGCTGGGCCTGACGGGCAAAGGCGATCCAGAATTCCTCGAACAGCTCGGTGTCGAAGTCGCCCACCTTCTGGGTGGGGATCTCCACCTGGCCATAGTAGCCGCCCCGGCCGGACAGGTCCGCCGCCGCCAGAATCAGGGTTTCGTCCATGGGCAGCAGGGACTGGCCGTAACGGCATACGCCCCGCTTGTCGCCCAGGGCCTGCCGGAAGGCGTCACCCAAGCAGATGCCCACGTCCTCCACCGTGTGGTGATAGTCCACGTAGGTGTCGCCGGTGCAGGTCAGGTCCAGATCGAACCGGCCGTGCCGGGCAAACAGCACCAGCATGTGGTCCAGAAAGCCGCAGCCGGTGGCGCAGCTGCCCTTGCCGGTGCCTTCCAGCACAAGGCGCAGGGAAATGTCGGTCTCGGCGGTGGTGCGTTTGATCTCTGCCGTTCTCACTGGGCTGCCTCCTTTTCAATTTCCTTGACGGTGTTCACAAACCGCTCCATCTGGGCTTCGTCGCCGATGGTGATGCGGATAAAATCCCGGGTGCGGGGGGCATCGAAATGCCGCACCAGCACGCCCTTCTGGCGCAGGGCCTGATACATGGCCCTGCCGCCCATCGCGGGAGAAGCCGCGAACAGGAAGTTGGTCTTCGAAGGCAGCACCCGCCAGCCCATGGCCTCCAGCTGCCCGGCCACATCCTGCCGGATGGCGGCGATGCGGCGGCAATTGTCCATGTAATAGTCGTCCTCGGCCAACGCGGTCTCGCCCGCCGCCAGCGTCATCCGGTTCACGTTGTAGGGGTTGGTGGAATAGCGCAGGGTCTCCAGATCGGCGATCAGCGCCTCGCAGCCGATGGCAAAGCCCAGCCGGGCCCCCGCCATGGAGCGGGATTTGGAGAAGGTGCGCACCACCAGCAGATTGTCGTACCGGTCCAGCAGGGCGGCGGCGCTCTCGGCCCCGAAGTCCACATAGGCCTCGTCCACGATCAGCACGCCGTCCGGGTTGGACTTCAGAATCGCTTCGATGGCGTCCAGCCCCAGGGCCAGACCGGTGGGGGCGTTGGGGTTGGCGATCACCGTCACCCCGTTTTTGCCGAAGTAATCCGCCGGGTCGATGGTGAAATCCTCTTTCAAGGGAATCACCTCAAAGGGCAGACGGTTCTTGGCCGCGAACACCGGATAAAAGCCGTAGGTCACATCCGCGAAATACAGGGGCCGTTCCTCCCCCGCAAAGGCGCAGAAGGCCAGGTCCAGCACCTCATCCGAGCCGTTGCCCACCATGATGTTGGCGGGCTTCACCCCGTAGTGCTCTGCCAGCGCACGGCGCAGCCCGGCGCACTGGGGGTCGGAATAAAGCTGCAGCTTGCCGCACTGGGCGGCCACCGCCGCCGCCACCCCCGGAGAAGGGGGAAACGGGGATTCGTTGGTGTTCAGCTTCAGGTAGTCCTGGTCCTGGGGCTGCTCACCCGGAGTATAGGGGGTGAGCGCCGCGTAGCGACTTGAAAAAAAACGGCTCATTGCTTTTTCTCCTCCAGCCGCACGGTGACGCTGTTGGCGTGGGCGTCCAGCCCTTCCTTGCGGGCGAAATAGGCCACCTGTTCGCCCACCTTCGCCAGCGCGTCAGCGGTGTAATAGGTAAACTGGCTCTTCACCACGAAGTCATCCACCGACAGCGCCGACGAGAATTTCGCGGTGCCGCTGGTGGGCAGGGTGTGGTTGGGGCCTGCGAAGTAATCGCCCAGGGCCTCGGGGCAGTTCTTGCCCAGGAAGATGGACCCGGCACAGCGCACCCGGTCCAGATAATCAAAGGGTGCGTCCACGCACAGCTCCAGATGCTCGGGGGCGATCTCGTTGGCAATGTCGATGGCAAGGTCCAGAGTTTCCGCCACGATGATCTTGCCGTTATGATCAATGGAGGCCCGGGCGATCTCGCTGCGGGGCAAAAGCGGAATCTGCCGCTCCAGCTCCGCCTGCACCGCCTTGGCCAGCTCGCCGCTGTCGGTGACCAGCACCGCGCTGGCCATTTTATCGTGCTCGGCCTGGCTGAGCATATCCGCCGCCACAACTTTGGCGTTGCAGCTGCCGTCCGCCACCACCAGAATCTCGCTGGGTCCGGCGATCATGTCGATGGCCACCCGGCCGAACACCTGCTTTTTGGCTTCGGCCACATAGGCGTTGCCGGGGCCCACGATCTTATCCACTTTCGGCAGGGTCTCGGTGCCGAAGGCAAGGCCCGCCACCGCCTGGGCGCCGCCCACCTTGAAGATGCGGTCCACGCCCGCGATTTTCGCCGCCGCCAAAATCACCGGGTTCACCTTGCCGTCCGCGCCGGGAGGGGTGACCATCACCAGCTGGGGGCAGCCCGCGATTTTGGCGGGGATGCTGTCCATCAATACGGTGGAGGGGTAGGCTGCGGTGCCGCCGGGCACATACAGGCCCACCTTCTGGATGGGCACGATCTTCTGGCCCAGCACCACGCCGGGCTGGTCGGCCACTACAAAGCTGTTGCGGCGCTGCTTTTCGTGGAAGGTGCGGATGTTCGCCGCCGCCTGACGCAGAATCTCCACAAATTCCGGCTCCACCGCCGCGAAAGCCTCGTCGATCTCGGCCTCGGTCACTTCCAGGTCGGTCAGGTCCGCCTTGTCAAAGCGCAGGGTGTATTCCCGCAGGGCCTCGTCGCCCCGGGCGGCCACCTGGGCCAGGATCTCGGTCACCGCGCCCTCCACATTGGAGGAGATGTTGTCCCGGGCAAAAATTTCGCTGTTTGGTACCTGGCCGTATTCATAAATGGGAATCATGTTACTTCACCTGTTCCTTCATCCTGGCCAGCATCTCTTCCAGCTGGCGGTTTTTGAATTTGAAGCTGGCCTTATTGGCGATCAGCCGGGCGCTGATGGGCAGAATGTCCGCCACCACCTCCAGGTTGTTTTCCCGCAGGGTGGTGCCGGTCTCCACAATGTCCACGATCACATCGGACAGGCCCAGAATGGGGGCCAGCTCTATGGAGCCGTTCAGCTTGATGAAATCCACATCCCGGCCCATGCCCGCGTAGTAGTCCGCCGCGATGGAGGCGAACTTGGTTGCCACCCGCAGGGTGCGCTCTCCGTCGTCATGGAAATCGCGGGGGGCGGCCACCGCCATCTTGCAGCGGCCCACATTCAGATCCAGCAGCTCATACACGTCCGGGTGATATTCCAGTAAAATATCCTTTCCGGCCACGCCCACATCGGCCGCGCCCCGTTCCACATAGATGCTCACGTCCGAGGGCTTGACCCAGAAATACCGGATGCCCTTTTCGGCGTTCTCAAAAATCAGCTTGCGGCTGTTTTCCCGGATGGCCGGGCACTCGTAGCCCGCCGCCTCGAACATGGCATAGACCTTTTCGCCCAGGCGGCCCTTGGGCAGCGCGATGTTCAGCATGGTTTCCCCTCCTTGTCCAGCCGGATGCATTCCTGATACCGCAGCTTGGGCGGCACCGCCTTCTGGGCGCTCACGCTCTTGCCCTCGGCGCGCAATTGTTGCACCGCCGCCGCCACCGCTGCCGCGGGGGTCTCGTTTTCATAGAGCAGCAGCACCTGCACATCCCATTCCGGGCGGGGGCTGCGCAGCTGGTCCAGCCGGTCCAGATAAAGGGCGAAGCCCACCGCGCCCTGGCTGCGGCCCATCCGGCGCACCAGCCGGTCGTACCGGCCGCCCGCCAGCACGCTCTGGCTCAGGCCCTGCAAAAAGCCCCGGAACACGATGCCGTTGTAGTAGTCCATGTGGTTGACCACCGAGAAGTCCAGCACCACTTCGTCGCCCAGACCCGCCGCGTCCAGCAGGGCGCTCAGCTGATCCAGCTCGGCCAGCGCCTCGCCGGCAATGTCGCCGCAGAGCGCCCGCAGCTTTTGCAGCGCGGGGCCCCGGCTGCCGTAGATGGTGACCAAACCTGCCAGCCGCCGGGCACATTCCGCAGGCACGCCTTTTTCTTCGCAGATGCGGGCCAGATCGTGGGCGTTTTTCTGGGAGAGGGCCTCCAGCGCGCTGCGCCGGAATTCCTCGCCGCCACCCGCCGCCTCCAGCAAGGCGGAGACAACGCCCAGATGGCTGATCTCCAGCACATACTCCGGGCCGATGAGCGCCAGGCTCTTCGCCGCCAGCTCCACCACTTCGAACACATCGTAGCCATCCACGTCGCCGATGCACTCCAGCCCGGTCTGCATGATCTCCTTGAACTGGCCCGACCGGCGGGACACCCGGTACACATTTTCGTTGTAGCACACCTTGCGCTTGCAGCCGGGGTTCTCCTCGCCCTTTTGCAGGATGGAGAGGGTCACGTCCGGCTTAAGGGCCATCAGGCGGCCGTTGGTGTCGGTAAAGGTGATGACCCGGTCGCTGAGCAGGAAATCCTTGTTTCGGGCATACAGCTCGTATTCCTCGAACCGGCTCATTTTATAGGGCAGGTACCCGTAGCTCTGGTACAAAGCCCGCAGGGCGATCACCGCCCGCTCCTCGTTTTTCAGCAGCTGGTCGTTTTGCATCCCGGCTCGCCTCCCTGTTTTGCTTTATCATGATAATGTAATACTATAAGGAAGTATACAAGACAAACCGTCCTCCTGTCAAGAGCAATTGGGCGTTTTTGCAAAAGAAAAAGGCCCCCGCAAAGCGGGGACCGAAAAAGACAAATCAGTGATTTTCCGCGCGCAGCACGAAGTAGCCCTGGGGATGGTCGCAGACCGGGCACTTGGCGGGAGCGTGGGTGCCGATGTGGATGTGGCCGCAGTTGGTGCAGATCCAGACCTGCTCGGTCTCACGGGCAAACAGCTTGCCCTCTTCCAGCAGCTTGGCCACCTCGCGGTAACGTGCCTCGTGCTCCTTCTCAATGTCGCCCACCATGGTGAACAGGGCGGCGATGCGGTCGAAGCCCTCTTCCTTGGCGGTGGCGGCAAAGCTGGCGTACATGTCGGTCCACTCGTAGTTCTCACCGGCAGCAGCGTCGGCCAGGTTGGCCAGGGTGCCGGGAACCTCGCCGTCGTGCAGCAGCTTGAACCAGATCTTGGCGTGCTCCTTCTCGTTGTTGGCGGTCTCCTCGAAGACGGCAGCAATCTCGTTGTAGCCTTCCTTCTTGGCCTTGGATGCGTAGTAGGTGTACTTGTTGCGTGCCTGGCTCTCACCGGCAAAGGCGGCCATCAGGTTGGCTTCGGTCTTGGAACCCTTCAGATTCATGACAAACTCCCTCCAATAAAGTAAGAATATTTTTTATTACAGCGCCCGAGGGCGCTATCTTCTGTTGTTTTTCCTTGGGGCAGCACCACACAATTCACGGCGAACGCCTCAGGCGGCGTATCCCGCCAAAATTTTCTGTGGAACTTTCCAAAAATGCTCGCGGGGCCACCAAGGCTTGCCTGCGCTTTTTGATTCATTCCGCAAAAAATTTTCCGGCGTGCTCCACCACCTGGAATTATGTGGTGCTACCCAAACTCTATCATGTTGGCGTGCATTTGAAAAGTGACTTTATCACATTGGATAACCGGAACGCGCCGCCGCCTCTATCCTATGCGGAAAAGCCGGTCACTGTTCCCGCTCGCACTGGCGGGAAATGCGCTTGAACAGCTTCACCGCCTTGTCCACCTGCTCCTGGGGGATGCGCTGGCGAAAGCCCACCATGCTGTGGGCCACAAAGGGCGCGGTGTGGCTAAAGCTGGTCATGCCGATGAAGTATTGCAGGTAGGGGTTTTCCCGGATCATCTGCACGGTCTGCCGGTCGGAAAGCTCCAGCGCCTGGCGGATGACCAGGCTGCCGAAGGCCATGCGCAGGGGCAGCGCCTGATTGCCTGCCCGGCCGAAGTTGCCCGCATAGTGGCGCTCCATCTCCTGCCAGTCGATCTCCTTCGCCAGCTTCACCCAGCGGTTATTCTCATCCAGTGTTCCCCCAAAGGGCTGCACATAGTCATAAAGGGTCATCTGTGATTCCGCCATATCATACATAACCCGCCGCCTCCTCTTTTTTGGACTGCATTACTTTTATTATTGTAGCATAAAATCAAAGAGAAAAGCCAGTGCGCAGGCGGCAAAAATGCACCTTTCAGCAGGCGGCAAAAATGCACCTTTCAGCCCATTCGGGCAAACAAAAAAGCACCGCCTCCAAAAGGGGACGGTGCTCATGCTCAAAACACAGTGTGCTTTACAGGCAGATTAAACCTGAGAAGCTGCAACAGCGCAGGCCACGGTGGCGCCAACCATGGGATTGTTGCCCATACCGATCAGGCCCATCATCTCCACGTGAGCGGGCACGCTGGAGGAGCCGGCGAACTGAGCGTCGCCGTGCATACGGCCCATGCTGTCGGTCAGGCCGTAGGAAGCGGGGCCGGCAGCCACGTTATCGGGATGCAGGGTACGGCCGGTGCCGCCGCCGGAAGCAACGGAGAAGTACTTCTTGCCGTTCTCGATGGCCCACTTCTTGTAGGTGCCGGCAACCAGGTGCTGGAAACGGGTGGGGTTGGTGGAGTTACCGGTGATGGAAACCTCAACAGCCTCAGCCTTCATGATGGCAACGCCTTCCAGAACGTCGTTGGCACCGTAGCACTTAACAGCAGCGCGCTCGCCGTCGGAGAAAGCCTTCTCGCGAACAACCTTCAGCTCGCCGGTCTTGAAGTCGTAATCGGTCTCCACGTAGGTGAAGCCGTTGATGCGGCTGATGATGTAAGCAGCATCCTTGCCCAGGCCGTTCAGGATAACGCGCAGGGGGGTCTTACGAGCCTTGTTGGCGGTGCGGGCGATACCGATGGCGCCCTCAGCAGCGGCGAAGCTCTCGTGGCCAGCCAGGAAGGCGAAGCACTTGGTCTCGTCGCTCAGCAGCATGGCGCCCAGGTTACCGTGACCCAGACCAACCTTGCGCTGCTCGGCAACAGAACCGGGGATGGTGAAAGCCTCCAGGCCCTCGCCGATGGCGGCGGCGCACTCGGCGGCGTTCTTCAGGCCACGCTTCACAGCGATGGCGGTGCCCAGGGTGTAAGCCCAAACGGCGTTCTCAAAGCAGATGGGCTGAACGCCCTTAACAATAGCGTCGCAGTCGATGCCCTTGGCGAGGAGCATCTCACGGCAAGCGTCCAGGGATTCCAGGCCGTTGGCCTTCAGGCATGCCTCGATCTTGGGCATGCGGCGATCCATAGATTCAAAAGTAGCCATAATGTTTCTCCTCCTCTCTTATTCTTCGCGGGGGTCGATGTACTTGGCAGCGCCATCGAACCGGCCGTAGGTGCCAATGTTCTTCTCGAACGCGGTCTTGGGGTCCTCGCCGTGGCGGATGGCTTCCAGCATCTTGCCCAGACGAACGAACTGGTAACCGATGACCTCGTTGTTCTCATCCAGAGCGGTCTTCAGGATGTAGCCCTCGGTCAGCTCCAGGTAACGAACGCCCTTGGCCTTGGTGGAGAAGATGGTGCCGGTCATGCTGCGCAGACCCTTGCCCAGGTCCTCCAGGCCGGCGCCGATGGGCAGGCCGCCCTCGCTGAAGGCAGTCTGGCTGCGGCCGTAAACGATCTGCAGGAACAGCTCGCGCATGGCCACGTTGATGGCGTCGCACACCAGGTCGGTGTTCAGGGCTTCCAGGATGGTCTTGCCGGGCAGGATCTCGCCGGCCATAGCGGCGGAATGGGTCATGCCGGAGCAGCCGATGGTCTCGACCAGAGCTTCCTCGATCACGCCGTTCTTAACGTTCAGAGTCAGCTTGCAGGTACCCTGCTGAGGGGCGCACCAGCCCACACCGTGGGTCAGGCCGGAAATATCCTTGATCTCATAGGCCTTAACCCAGGCGCCCTCCTCCGGGATGGGGGCGGGGCCGTGATGGGGGCCTTTGGTCAGAGGACACATACGCTCTACTTCATGAGAATAGGTCATAATAGTACTCTCCTTTGCTCTCTTTGTAAGCTTGTTGCGGATTTCACAACATCTACCTTTTCATTATAAATAGGGGCGGGTGGTTTTGCAAGGCGTTTTTCCATTTTGTTCGGCCAAAAAATTGCACCGGCCTGCCTGTTTTGGGGCGGCACTGGATTTTTGTGCGAATTAAATCGTCATTTCGTACAAGGAAATTGTAATTTCATTGTTGCACATGCACAAAGGCAGTGCTATAGTATAGGTGCACGGGCGGCAAGGCCTGTGTGTGGGAGAAAGTATTGGCAAATGCCAGATCTGGCGGGCCGGTGCATGGGATGCGCCGGGGCCCGCACAAGGGAAAGTGAGGAATCCGTTTTATGGATCGTATCAGTCTTCATAATTTCAATGTTCGTGATTTCAGCGAGATGCTGGCCTCCTGCAAGGGCGACGTTTACATGATCACCCCCGAAGGCGACCGGCTGAACCTGAAGAGCAAGCTGTGCCAGATCATCGGCTTCACCGCTCTGATCCAGGGCGGCCAGATCGCCGAGGCCAAGTTCGAGTGCTCCGAGCCTGAGGACGAGGCCAAGCTCTACCGCTTCAACCTGTTCGGCGACACCAAGGGCTAAACAGCACGAATCAAACGCAAGGGCCGCGCACCGTGAGGATACGGTGCGCGACCCTTTTTTGTTTTTTCCGGTCAGTTGGTGCCGATGCTCATGGTCTCGGGCAGAGTGCTGCCGCCGTCGATCACGATCTGGCTGCCGGTCAGATAGCTGGACTCATCGCTGCCCAAAAAGGCGAACAGCTCGCCCACCTCGATGGGCTTTGCCAGCCGGCGCATGGGCACGCCCGCCGCGATGGCCGCAATGGCGGCTTCCGGGTTTTCGGGATTGGATTCCACCGCCATCTTTTCCACCATGGGGGTGCGGGCATAGCCCAGCTGGGAGCAGTTCACCCGGATGTTGCGCCCGGCGTACTCCACCGCCAGGCACTTGGTCAGGCCCACCAGCGCGGCCTTGGTCAAGGCGTAGGCGGCCTCGCCCGCGTCGGCCACGATGTCGCCGGTGACCGAGGAGGCGATCACGATGCTGCCGCCGCCCTGCTTCAGCATATAGGGGATGACCGCCTTGCAGGTGTTCCACACGCCCTTGATGTTCACGTCGATGTGGAAATCGCGGGTGGCGTCGTCCATCTCCTCAAAGGGGGCCAGGCGGCAGACGCCCGCGTTGCAGCAGGCAATGTCGATGGCGCCGAAGGCCTCCGCGCCCTTCTTGGCCGCCTCGTCCATCTGGGCCCGGTCGGCCACGTTGGCCACCACGGTGATGATCTGGCTGCCGTACTCTTTGCGCAGCTTTTCGGCGGTCTCCTCCACCTTGGGGTCCAGGTCCACCAGAACCATCTTCGCGCCGTATTTTGCGTAGGCGGTGGCAATGCCCTCGCCCAGTCCGGCCGCCGCGCCGGTGATCAGTGCCGCCTTACCATCCAGTTTTGCCATGGGGAATCGCTCCTTTACAATTATAATGCGGCGGGCCCTCGCGCCGGGCCCGCCCGGTTACCTTCACCATAGCATCCCGGGCGGGGCGCTGTCAACCGGCTGGTTTTCTTCTTTTTCGCCGGGCCTGGAACACAGCAGAAGGGGCGCCGTATACACGGCGCCCC
>NZ_JAPNNW010000032.1:0-12366 GCF_027853465.1 Allofournierella sp. CML151
AAAGCCGCATCCAACCGGATGCGGCTTTTTGTGTGCTGTGGAGCGGGCGGGCAAATTTGACCGGATCTTTACATCCCCTTCACCCAAAAGCGATAGACCCGCCGCCCCGGCAGGTCTAAACTGAAAGCAGAAGAAACAGCAAGCACGTGAGGGGGAAAGAAAAATGAAGAAGAGAAGACAGCTGGATTGGGTAATCGGCTCGCTGCGCACACTGGCGGCACTGGCAGGCGTGCTGCTGCTGGCCTTTGGCGCGGCACCCGGTGCGCTGGCTGCCGGAACCCAGCAGGCGGCGCAGGCTCCGGCCAGAGAGACAGGAACCGTGATCTGGGGCGTGGTGTTCGCGCTGGCGGCGCTGGGCATCATCACCGCCGAGATCGCCAGGAAAAAGTGTACCGTCCGCCGCGATTCCAAACAGAGCTGAAAACGCAGACAAAACAAAAACTTCCCCGGTCTCGATGAAAGAGAAGCGGGGAAGTGAAGAGTGAATAAGGAAAAATCCCGGGCGCATTCGCGTCCGGGATTTTTTGGTGAACCATCGGAGACTCGAACTCCGGACCCTCTGATTAAAAGTCAGATGCTCTACCGACTGAGCTAATGATTCACGCTGTTTACAGCTTGTTTATTATATCAGCCGAAAAAAACTTTGTCAAGCGGTTTTTGAAAAAATTAAATAATGCGCGAATCTGGCCTTTGAAAAAAGAAAAATTACCGGCAAAAATTACAAAGTGTTTACAAACCGTGAAAAAATGAGTATGATAAGGGTAGTCCATCGTTTCAAAGATAAGCGGTTGGGGCGTGGGGGTCCCGGTTCGATCTCCACACCAGAGCCTCGGGAAAATGGTTTGAAATCGTTTCAATAGGTTTGATATACAAACTTTTTCCTGGGATTTTGGCGAAAGTGCGTAAAAATTTCCGTTTGCTTTACAACGATTCGGCGTGGGAGTAAAATGGGAAAAACGGGAGCAAGCGGCTCCCGGCGCGATGATAAGGGCTTTCCGCATGGGTGCGCCCCGGCTGCGGCCTGTGCAAAAAATACACAGACAAATGGAGAGAATTACATGAAGCGATTGATGAGTGTCGTATTGGCTGTTCTCATGGCAGCCAGCGTATTCACTGCCTGCGGCGGTAGCGAGACCGCCAGCGGCGGCGAGGGCGGTCAGGGTGCATCCAGCCCTGCGGCTACGCCGGAGCCCACGCCGGAGCCCTACGAGGCCCAGGTACTTACCGGCTACGAAAAGGACATCGACTACCCGGAAGGTGAGCGCATCACCGGCGTGATGGTGAACAACATCCAGGCCTGCCGGCCTCAGCGCGGCCTTTCCGCAGCGGACATCCTGTTCGAGATCAAGGTGGAAGGCGGCATCACCCGCTTTATGGCCCTGTTCACCGATTACAATGACATTCCTGAGATCGGACCCATCCGTTCCGCCCGTGACCAGTTCTTCCGTCTGGTTCTGCCCTGGCAGCCCCTGTATGTGCATGTGGGCCAGAGCGTGGTGCAGCGCCAGTACATTGAGGACTACGACTACGAGGAGTGGGATCTGGAGGGCAACACCGCCGCCGGTCTGATCTACCGTGACAAGAACCGCCGCAACTGGGCGGGCAACACGGTGGCCACCGAGCACACTGCCTACACCAACGGCGAAAAGATTGCCGAGTACATTGAAAGCCAGAACATCGACGACCGCCGCAGCTACAACTCCACCTTCTTTGACTTTGTGGATTACCGCGATGCGGCCGTGATTCCGGAGGGTGCCTTCGTGGACGGCGACAACAACGCTGAGCGTGTGACCATCCGCCACTCTCAGAGCTACCGTACCCAGTTCGACTACGACGCCTCTCTGGGCCAGTACAAGATGGCGCAGTATTACTCCAGCCTGGGCAGCTACCGGGATACCATCGATGAGAACAACGACCAGCAGCTCATGTTCGACAACGTGATCGTGCTGTTCACCGACATCCACACCTATCCCGGCCACGAGGCCAAGGACCTGCAGTACGCGGAGTACAGCTGGGGCGGTGTTGGCTACTACTGCTACGGCGGCAAGATCGAGAAGATCCGCTGGGAGAAGGGCACTCCGCTGGATACCCTGCGTCTGGTTACCTTCGATACCCAGGAGCCCTTCGAGGTCAACTGCGGCAAGAGCTATGTGACCGTGGTGGACATCGACGAGGCCGAGAACTTCAAGTGGGAGCCGCTGGCCACTGCGCAGGACACCCAGGAAGCGCCCACCAGCGAGACCTTCGTGGAAAGCGACGATTGATCATAGTCTGATCCAGGGCCTGTCTGCCAAAATGGACAGGCCCTGTTTTACACTTTCACAGCAACAAACAGGGGAAGGGGAAACACAAAATGAAAGCATGCTACAAAGCGGCGGCGCTGGTGCTGAGCCTGGCGCTGCTGGCCGGCTGCGGCAAGGGGGCGGATTCCTCCCAGGCACAGCCGTCGTCCCAGACCGCATCCAGCCAGGCGGCCTCCTCGCAGGCCGAGCCCCAGGCGCCGCAGCTGCCGGAAACCGAGAACGACATGCCGCTGCCCGCAGAGGGCATCAGTGCGCTCTCCGGCCGGGAAACCGAATATTACGGCCAGCGTCCGGTGGCGGTGATGCTCTACAACAATAAGGCGGCCTGGCCCCAGTGGGGCATCGGGGATACCGAGCTGCTGATCGAAGCCAACACCGAAGGCCAGGATACCTGGATGATGGCCTTGTATGACGGGCCGGACGCCCTGCAGAAGGTGGGGCCGGTGGGCCAGGGCCGGGATCTGTTTTTGCAGATGGTAATGCCGCTGCAGGCAATTCCCATGTATGTGGGCAGTGATGTGTACGCCTCCAACCTGGTGAACTACTACAACTATCAGCCGCTGGACGGCGTTTATACCGGCACCACCGCCTTTGACCTGGACAAAGACCGGGCCAAGATCTACGCGGAGCAGTACAGCTGGTACACCACCAGCAGTCTGTTGCCCGGCGCACTGGGACTGTACGGCCAGAGCAGCGAGGGTGAGACCCACAGCTTCTTCCAGTTTGCCGAGGGCAGCACGCCTCAGAATACCCAGGGCTACGAGCTGGCCATCACCTACGGCAGCGAGCGCACTGCCCGCCTGGTTTATAACACGGAGGATGAGCGGTACTACCTGCGGGAGGGCGATACGCCCCAGACCGATGCGGGCCGCCCGGACGACAGTGAGGTACGGTTCTCCAATGTAATCCTGCTCATGGCCTCCAGCGGAATGAAGGACAACGGCGTGACCCGCCAGTACGATCTGAGCGGCGGTCAGGGCTTGTATCTGTCCGGCGGCGGCGTGCAGACCATCCGTTGGGAAAAGGGCGATGCCATGGCACCGTTGAAGCTGTACGACGAGAGCGGCAATATGCTCAACGTGCAGCCCGGCCGGACTTATATGGGGATTTACGGTGGCTTCGAGGGCCAGAGCCTGAAATTGCTGGACGCCTCGGGCGCCGAACAGGCGCTGCCTTCGGCCCCTGCTCCGCTGCCCACTGCCGTGCCCACCCCCAGCCCGGAACCTACGCCGGAGCCCACGCCCGCGCCCACACCGGAACCCACACCGGAGGCGGCGCCTGCTTCTGAACCCGCGCCCGTCTCTGAACCCGCGCCCATCTCTGAGCCCGCGGTTGCCTCTGAGCCCGCGGCTGAATCCCAGCCCAGCGAAGGCTGACGGGATTTGAAGCACTATGCTGCCGGCAAAGGCGGCGAAAACTGACAAAGAAAAAGCGGCGAAAAAGCGGCGAAAGTTTATTCTTTCGCCGCTTTTTTGTTGGAGTCTGCACCCGGCGGGCAGCCGGTAAAAGGCAGTTTTGTGCGGTTTCGCCATGGCGAATTCCGTTCGAGAGCGGTATAATGGAACTGTTGTGTCAAAAGAGGGGGAAAGAGCCATGACGGCAGTTTTTGTAAAATCCGCATCCTTTTTATTTGTGATCCTGCTGGGGATCGTGTTCCGGGCCATTGGAATCTTCGGGGAAAAGGACCACCGGGTGATCAGTAACATCGTGCTGAAGATCACCCTGCCCGCCGCAGTGATCAGCAGCACCGCCAATATGACCTGGAAGCCGGAGCTGCTGCTGATTCCGGTGCTGGCGCTGGTGGCCAGCTGGCTGCTGATCGGGCTGGGGATGCTGATGAGTCGGGGCAAAGAGAAAGGGGAACGGGTGCTGAATATGCTCAATTTCCCGGGCTGGAACATCGGTGCCTTTGCACTGCCCTTTCTGCAGAGCTTTCTGGGAGCGGAGGCTGTGATGGGTGCATGTCTGTTCGATGTGGGCAACTCCATCATGTGTACCGGCGGCACCTATGCACTGGTTTCGGTGGTGTGCGGCGGTGAAAAGCCGGATTTGAAAAGCGTGGGCAAAAAGCTGCTCACTTCGGTACCCTTTGTGACCTATGTGACCATGCTGGTGCTGGTAATTCTGGGGGTCACGGTGCCCCAGGGGCTGCTGGATTTCATCAGTCCCATCGCCTCGGCCAATCCGTTTCTGGCCATGCTGATGGTAGGGGCCATGTTCCGGATTGAGGCCAAGCCGGAATACCTGTGGAGCGCAGTGCGGGTGCTGGGGGTTCGCCTGGTGGCATCGCTGGTATTGGCGGTGGCGGTGTTCTGGCTGGCACCTTTCTCGCTGGCTGTCCGGCAGGGGCTTGCGATTATGGTCTTTGCCCCTATCTCGGTGATCGCTCCCGCCTTCACCGAAAAATGCGGCGGTGATGAAGGCCTGGCCAGCTTCATCAACTCCCTGTCCATCCTGTTGGGGGTGGCGGGCATGCTGGCGGCGGTTTTTGTGCTGGGCGTGATGTGAACCCTGAAAGTCTGAAGCAAAAAGAAAACAGCCCTGAACCATGTGTTTAGGGCTGTTTTTGATGTTAAATAATGAGGTCAGGCTTCCGGCTGATCGTCCAGATAGCCGAAGGGAACGATGTCCACTGCTTCCACAATGCCGTCCCGCATCCAGAGGGTGGTGTCGGTGCGCAGGGTGTAGCCCGCGCCCGGGTCGGCCATCCAGTCCTCGGGCTTGTGGCGGGGCAGGGCCTTCTGGGCCAGCATGCTCATGATCACACCGCCGTGGGTCACGCAGGCAGCTTCCTCGGTGCCGGAGCGGATCAGGTACTCGAACAGCTTCATCAGTGTCTCGCCGCAGCGCCGGTGGAACTGGGCCGTGGGCTCCGCGCCCTGGGGCGTAAAGCCGGAGGTGGGGTCCATCCAGCGGGCGAAGTCCGGCTCGTGCACCAGCTCGCTTACCTTGCGGCCCTCAAATACGCCGAAGCCCGCTTCCCGCAGCTGGTCGATGGACAGCTTGCGCGCGGCGGGAAAGAGAATGTCCGCAGTCTGGGTGGCCCGCAGCAAAGGCGAGGTGAACACCAGCTGGGGCTGGGGGTACTCGAATCGGTCGCGCAGCTCCTCCAGCTGGGCGCGGCCCTCATCGCACAGGGGCAGATCGGTGCCGCCGCCCACATACAGCCCGTCCAGATTGCCCTGGGTCAGCCCGTGGCGGATCAGGTGCAGGGTAAAGGTCTTCAAAAAAATCCCTCCTGAAAGCAAAGAAAATGATTACAAAATGGTAACATAATACTAAATGGAAAATTCTTGAAACACAATATTTAGAAAAGAACTCCTGATTATTATCATACATCTAGGTGCCAAAGTCAATATTGGGCAAAAGCTACGAAAAAACCAATAGAATATTGGCGAAATTTGTATTTACAAAGCGTTTTGGTTGTTTTATAATTTACGATACGTAATTGTATCTGCGGGTGGCCTGTGCCAGGCGCAGACAGGACGGACTTGCGGAACAAAGAGGTAGATATTGCATGACGACTGAATTTAACCGGATCATTACCCTGCTGCGCAAAGAGCGGGGCATCACCCAGAAGCAGGCAGCTGCGGACCTGGGTGTATCCCAGGCTTTGCTGTCCCACTACGAAAAGGGCATCCGCGAATGCGGCCTGGATTTTGTGGTGCGCGTGGCAGAGTATTACGATGTGTCGTGCGATTACCTGCTGGGCCGCAGCCCGGACCGGAACGGTCTGACCCTGCGGGTGGAGGACATTCCCAGCCCGGACGCCGCGCGGGACAGCATCTATCGCGGCAGCACCCTGCCCACCATGAACAAAAAGCTGATTTCCAACAGCCTGAACATTCTGTATGACAAGCTGGGTGCCAGCCAGAACAGCGATCTGATCAGCGAGGTGAGCGGTTACCTGAGCGTGGCGGTGTACAAGATGTTCCGCCTGCTCTATTCCTCCAACGCCAAGAACGCCAGCAGCCTGTTCAGCGTGAGCAACGGCCGCTGGAACGGCTATTCCTCCGCCGCCATGGACACCGCCGAGGCCAACGTAGCCGCCATCCTGGCCGGGGAAGAGGTGGGCAGCAGCGCCCCCATGAAGGACACCAGCTGCTTTGCCATGACCAGCCAGAGCCTGGAGCAGGATTACCGCCTGTATTCCGGCAGCCTGATGATGCTGATCAAAAACAGCGAGAAGCGCATCGACAAGCAGAAATAAGCGATAAAAAAGAAAAGACCGGAGCCCCGCGGGGTTCCGGTCTTTTTTGTTTGTCTGGAAGCTTACAGCTGGCCGATGGCCTTGCGGCACTCGGCGCAGATGTTGCGGCCGTGGAACTGCACCACGCCCTTGGCCTCGCCGCAGAATACGCAGGCGGGCTGGTACTTCTTCAGAATGATCTCGTCGCCTTCCACGAAGATCTGCAGGGAGGAGTCCTGATCGATCTCCAGTACCCGGCGCAGCTCAATGGGCAGCACAATGCGGCCCAGGTTGTCGATCTTGCGGACCATACCTGTGGATTTCATAATACGATCTCTCCTTTAATTTGGGAATTGGGTTCTTGGGAAAAAGTCGGTTATGGGAACGGGCAAACAGGGAATATCCGCCCGTTTGCTTCATTATAAACCACCATGGAAAAAATGTCAATATATGGTAAATAAATGGAAAATGCTTTTTTTCAAGGCGAAGAGTGCCTCATGGTGGAAAAAAACAGCCCGCCCGGCGGCCGGATGGCGCGCCCGGGCGGGCTGCTGGAACGATACAGGAATTACAGCTGCAGCATGCCCACTTTTTTGTAGACCTTGCTGACCATCCGATCGGCCATACGGCTGGCCTTCTCGGCGCCCTCGGCGAGCACGCCGTCCAGGTACTGCTTGTCGGCCAGGATACGGGCATATTCCTCCTGGATGGGGCGGAAGGCGTCGATCACGCTGCCGGCCACGGCCTCCTTGAACACGCCGTAGCCCTGGCCCTCGAACTCCTTCTCAATGGCGGCGAAGTCCTTGCCGGTGAGCACGCTGTAGATGCTCATCAGGTTGGTCACGCCGGGCTTGTCCTCACTGGCACGTACGGTGCCCTCGCTGTCGGTCACGGCGCGCTTGAACTTGCGCAGGATAGTGTCCGCATCGTCGGTCATCAGAATGAAGCTGTTGGCGTTGGTGTCGGACTTGCTCATCTTCTTTTCCGGCTCCTGCAGGCTCATGATCTTGGCGCCGGTCTTGGCGATGTAGGGCTCAGGCAGGGTGAAGGTGGGGCTGTACTGGTTGTTGAAGCGCTGGGCCACATTGCGGGCCAGCTCCAGGTGCTGCTTCTGGTCCACGCCCACGGGCACCAGGTCCGCGTTGTACACCAGAATGTCCGCCGCCATCAAAACAGGGTAGGTGAACAGGCCGGCGTTCACGTTATCGGCATGCTTGGCGCTCTTGTCCTTGAACTGGGTCATGCGGCCCAGCTCGCCGAACTGGGTGTTGCAGGCCAGAATCCAGGAAAGCTCAGCGTGAGCGCGCACGTGGCTCTGCACGAACAGCACGCTCTTCTCCGGGTCGATGCCGGTGGCCAGCAGCATGGCTGCGGCCTCCCGGGTCTGACGGCGCAGGGCCGCGGGGTCCTGCCGCACGGTGATGGCATGCAGGTTCGCCACCATGTACAGGCAGTCGTATTCTTCCTGTAAAGCGCCCCAGTTGCGCACCGCGCCCACATAGTTGCCCAGGGTAAAGGTACCGGTGGGCTGGATGCCGGACAGGATGCGCTTCTTGCGCTGCATTTCTTCGCTCATTGTTTCTGCCTCATTTCTTTTGGGGCGCCGCAAAACGCCCGTAACTGATACTTGTATTATAGCCTTTGGCCCGCCGCTGTCAAGCCTTACTGGGCCAGCCGCAGAGGATTGCCGCTGTCGGCCAGAGCAGCGTCCAGATAATCGGTGTCGATCAGACCCTCCAGAATGGTGCTCTGCTCGGCCAGCTGCTGTGTGAGCCGGGCATAGACCCGGTCGCCGCCGTGATAGCCGTCGATGTACTCGTCGTCGCTGGTGTCCGGCATATAGCTGAAGTCGTAGACCTCGTAGCCGTAGGGTTCACACAGCTCGGTGAGAATCTTGGGAATCCAGTCAAAGTAGCCGTAGTTGCCGCTCTCGGCCATCCGCTCGTAAACGCTGGGGGCGTAGGGCGGGATGATAAGCACCACCTGGATGCCCTGATCGTTGCACCAGGCCAGCAGCCGCTCCACGACCTCGGTGCTGGTGGGGTATACATACTCGGCGTATTCAAAGCGGTTGGTGCCCTTCAGGATGCGGTCGTAGGTGTCGTGGAAGCCCACGTCGGTGCCCTCCTCCGGGTGATCCAGCAGCCGCCCGTAGCAGTAGCTGCCGTCCGGATTGAAGCCGCTGCCCCGGCCCACCGCCGCCATGCCGTACACATTCGGGTGGGGGGTGAACACATCCAGCAGCGAGTATTTGCCCGCAGCCCAGCCCCGCATAGCCTCGGAAAGGGCGGTCTTGGCGTTAAATTCATAGTGCCCGTAGTCGAAGGCCTCCGGCATGCCGCCGGTGCCCACCCAGGCCTGGTTGAAGAAGTACTGGTCCATCACCATGATCAGGGTGTCGGGCAGGCTTTCCTCGGGCAGGTTTTCCAGAAAATACTGGAACTCGTTGATGTAGCCGCTGCCGCCGCCCGCGTTGTAAAAGCTGTCGGTGGTGAAGAATTCGCTGTGGAACTGCATGCTGCGGCTGGTGCCCAGCACCAGCAGGTCCGCGGCCTTGCCGCTGGCCACCAGGTGCTTGTAGTAACGGGTGTTGTCCCGGTAGGCAAGGCCCAGAAAGGCGGGCTCGCCGTCCAGCACCATCTGGGCCACCTCTTCCTCGGTGCGCCATTCGCCGCTGGTATATACCGCCAGCCCGAACACACCGCACACCAGAATCACCGGCGCGAGGAACAGCGCCACAACTGCCAAAAATCGTTTCATACCGGCCTGTCCTCCTTAAAATGCAAAATAGACGTTCTGCAGGGTGCCCGCCGCACCGAAGAACAGGGTGGCAAACACGCACAGATAGCAAAGCAGCACCAGCAGCACCGGCTTCTGCCGCGCCGCCCAGGCGCCGAAGCCCTCCTTGCGGGCGCACCAGTCGATCCCGGCGGCCAGCAGGGCGAACAGCCCCAGCTGAATCATGCTGGTGGAGGTGTAGCCCAGCTGGGTGAAGCTCTCCTTCAGATACTGCAGGCTGAAGGAGAAGGGCTGGAACAGATACTGGGCCACCAGCTGGGCCTGATGCAGGGTGCCGGTCATGAAGAAAAACCAGCCGATGTTCACCAGCACAAAGGTGAACAGACACCCCACCACCGACCGCAGCGGGCTGTTTTCGCTCTGGCCCAGCGCGCCCCAGGCGGCGGCGCGGACCTTTTTGGTGGCCCGGCCGATCAGCAGGTAAACGCCGTGCAGCGCGCCCCAGACCAGGAAACCGGCGGTGGCGCCGTGCCATGCGCCGGAGAGCACAAAGGTGACCATGGTGGCCACAATCAGCACCGGCACGCCGTTGCGGCTGCCGCCCAGGGGAATGTAAATGTAGTCCCGCAAAAAGCTGGAAAGGCTCACATGCCAGCGCCGCCAGAACTCGCCGATGCTGCGGGAGAAATAGGGGCTGAGGAAGTTTTCCTCCACCCGCAGGCCCAGCAGGTTGGCCACGCCGATGGACATCTGGGAGTAGCTGGCAAAGTCAAAGTACAGATATAAGGTATAGGCCAGCAGCGACCAGACGATGCCCAGGCTGTAGTAGTGGTCCGGCTGGTAGAGCGCGCCCTGGTAGCCCGCCAGCTGGTCTGCCAGGCACTTTTTCAAGAACATGCCCCAGCAAAAGCGCACACAGCCGGTGTAGGCCAGTGCCCGGTCGAAGGTCATCGCAGGGGCCTTCAGCTGCGGCAGCAGGCTGCCTGCCCGCTGGATGGGGCCGCTGGCCAGCTGGGGGAAAAAGCCCACGTAGTTGAAGTAGCACAGGGGGCAGGTTTCGGCCTGGATACGGCCCTTGGTCACATCTGCCAGATAGCTGATGGTCTTGAACACGTAAAAGCTCAGGCCCACCGGAGCCACCAGCCCCTCAAACAGGGCAGGGGAGGCAAGCGGCAGGTATTTGTAGGCCGCCAGGGGAACCAGCCCCAGCAGGATGCCCAGCCACATGGCCGCGCGGCCGCCGCCCTTCTGGGCCCACAGCCCGCACAGGTAGCCCGCCAGGCAGATGAGCACCAGGCAGATTACGGCCTTGGCACCGAACAGCCCGGCAAAGAAAAGGTTCGCCGCCGCCAGCAGCCAGGGCCGGGCCTTGGCGGGCAGACCCCACCACCCGGCGAACACAAGCACGCCGAACCCGGCGAAGGACAAAGAAAGAAAATTCATGGAAACGCTCCTTTTTGCATGGAAAATGCCATTGGGTCTTTTCCTATTATAATAAAAGGGGCAAGGGCTTGTAAAGCGAAGAAGTTGGGCGCCCCGGTTGACAAGCCGATGTGCGGCCCTTACAATAAACAAGAGAAACAAACCGCCCGGCCCGCATTGCTTGCCGCCCCGGGCGCGTGAGGATAAAAGGAGTAGAAACGATCATGGCGAACAATACCGTACGCACCCGTTTTGCGCCCAGCCCCACCGGCTATATGCACGTGGGCAATCTGCGCACCGCTCTGTATGCCTATCTGAAGGCGAAAAGCAAGGATGGCACCTTCATCCTGCGCATTGAAGACACCGACCAGGAACGCTACGTGGAGGGTGCGGTGGACATCATCTACAACACCCTGCGCCAGACCGGTCTGCTGTGGGACGAAGGTCCCGACGTGGGCGGCCCGGTTGGCCCCTATGTGCAGAGCGAGCGCATGGGCATGTTCAAGGAATACGCCGAGCAGCTGGTGAAGGCCGGTCAGGCCTACTACTGCTTCTGCACCCCCGAGCGTCTGGAAAAGATGCGTGAGGAGCAGAAGGCCGGCGGCGCCGTGGTGGGCCATTACGACGGCCACTGCCGCAACCTGAGCCAGGCCGAGATCGACGAGAAGCTGGCCGCGGGCGTACCCTACGTCATCCGCCAGAAGATGCCCAAGGAGGGCGTGACCAGCTTTGACGACGTGGTCTACGGTCACATCGAGGTGAACAACGCCGAGTTGGAGGACCAGATCCTCATCAAGACCGACGGCATGCCCACCTACAACTTCGCCAACGTGGTGGACGACCACCTGATGGGCATCACCCACGTGATCCGCGGCTCGGAGTACCTGTCCAGCGCGCCCAAGTACAACCTGCTGTACCAGGCCTTCGGCTGGGAGGTTCCCACCTACATCCACTGCCCGCCTGTTATGAAGGATGCCCAGAACAAGCTGTCCAAGCGCAACGGCGACGCCTCCTACCAGGATCTGGTGGCCAAGGGCTACCTGAGCGAGGCCATCCTGAACTACATCCTGCTGCTGGGCTGGAGCCCCAAGGGTGAAGAGGAGATCTTCACCCTGGAGGAGATGGTCAAGATTTTTGATGAGTCCGGCATCAGCAAGAGCCCGGCCATCTTTGACCCCCTGAAGCTGCGGGCCATCAACGCGGAGTACATCCGCCGTCTGCCCGCCGAGAAGTTCCGCGAAATGGCCGATCCCTGGATTGACCAGGCCGTGCATGTGGAGATCGACCGCGACCTGCTCTGCGCCAACCTGCAGCCCCGCTGCGAGGTGCTGGGCGAGATCCCCGAGCAGCTGGACTTCTTCGACGCCGTGGTGCCCTACACCACCGACCTGTACACCAACAAGAAACAGAAGACCAACCCCGAGACCGCAAAGCAGGCCCTGGAGGCCCTGCTGCCCCTGCTGGAGAACCTGGCGGACTGGAACCGGGACGCCATCTTTGAGGCCTGCAAGGTGAAGGCCGAGGAGATGGGCGTGAAGAACGGCTGGCTGCTGTTCCCGCTGGGCATCGCTCTGTCCGGCAAGCAGCGCACCCCCGGCGGCGGTACCGATCTGGCCGCCATGATGGGCCGTGAGGAGACCGTCAAGCGCATCCGCGCCGCTCTGGAGCTGCTGTAAAAAGCATTTTGCCCGCTTTCCCTTTGGAAAGCGGGCT
>NZ_JAPNNW010000033.1:0-10314 GCF_027853465.1 Allofournierella sp. CML151
GAATCCCCACCGCATTTGCGGTGGGGATTTTTTTGTCTGCTCCGAAAAAGTTACAAACAGTTTTGTAAAATCCGAAGATTTTTGTCCAAAGATGGGGAAACCGTCGTGTAATTGCTGCAAAAAGATGTGATGAACCCATGAAAAATTCATAAAAAAAGACAAAATTCTTACAAAGGCAAAATTGTACTTGCACTTTTTTGGGCTAAAGTGCTACAATGTTAGCAAGCCAATCGCAGCGGACACAATTGTTCGCGGTGAAAAAAACACTCTGCTCCGGCCCTTGCGGGGGTCAGGGTGGAAAAGGGTAAAACCAAATTCAGGAGGAAAGCAACCATGAAAAAGATGTTAGCTCTCGTGCTGGCTGCCGTGATGGCCTTCAGCATGGCTGCCTGCGGCGGCGGCTCCGGCTCCACTGCAACCAGCGGCGCTACCAGTACCGACTCCACCGCGGCCAGCGGCTCCACCGCTTCCGCTACCGGCGTTACCGTTCAGGTAGGTCCCAACCCCGAGACCCTGGACCCCGCGCTGAACAGTGCCATTGACGGCGCCAACATTCTGATCACCGCCTTCGAGGGCCTGCTGATCGTGGACGAGAACAACCAGATTCAGCCCGGCCAGGCCGAGAGCTACGAGGTCAGCGAGGATGGCCTGACCTGGACCTTCCACCTGCGTGAAGGCCTGAAGTGGTCCGACGGCACCGATCTGGATGCTACCGACTTCGTTTATACTTACAAGCGCGTTGCTGATCCCAACACCGCTGCTCCCTATTCCGCCACTGCCGTGGGCATGATCGCTGGCTACGACGAAGCCATGAACGGCGATCCCGATGCCCTGCAGGTGGAAGCTCCCGATCCCCTGACCTTCGTGGTACACCTGAGCTACCCCTGCACCTACTTCGATAAGCTGGCTGCCTTCGCTACCCTGAGCCCCGTGCAGCAGGAGACCATCGAAGCCAACGGCGATGCCTGGGCCACCGCTCCCGAGACCTACGTCTCCAATGGCCCCTACTACATGACTGAGTGGACCGTTGGTCAGCAGATTGTGTTCAGCAAGAACCCCTACTACAAGGGCGGCTGGGATACCAGCAAGATCGTTTCTGAAACCATCACCTTCCTGCTGATGGAAGATTCCACCGCTGCTTACACCGCTTACACCACCGGCCAGGCCCAGCTGATCAAGGACGTTCCCACCGAGGAAATCCCCAGCCTGACCAAGGCCGAAGATGGCGGCGACTTCTATGTTGATCCCATCATGGGCACCTACTACCTGAGCATGAACGACCAGATTGAGCCCTTCAACGACGTGAATGTACGTAAGGCCCTGAGCCTGGCCATCGACCGCGACTATGTGGCCAACAACCTGATGCAGGGTACCTACTCCCCCGCTTACAAGCTGACCGGCCCCGGCATCACCGATGCGGACGGCAGCGCCTACATGGACAAGTCCAGCAGCGAGTGGATTCCCGAGGATTACGAGACCGCCAAGACCATGGCCCAGGAGGCACTGGCTGAGGCCGGTTACCCGAACGGCGAGGGCTTCCCCACCATCACCTATTCCACCAACGATTCCGGCTACCACAAGGCAGTTGCTGAGTACCTGCAGCAGTGCTACAAGGAAGTTCTGGGCATCAACCTGGATGTTGAGGTTGTGGAATGGTCTTCCTTCACCCCGCTGCGCCGCGCTGGCGATTACCAGATGGCCCGTAACGGCTGGGTATTCGACTACAACGATCCCTCCAGCATGCTGGAGCTGTTCATGACCGGCAATGGCAACAACGACGGCAAGTACTCCAATCCCGAATACGATGCAATGATGGACAACACCAAGATCGCTGATAAGGACGAGCGCTTTGCCAACCTGCACGCCGCAGAAGAGATCGCCATGGAAGATTACGCCATGATCCCCCTGGCCTTCTACAATGACTTCTGGCTGCAGAGCTCTTCCCTGAAGGGCAGCTGGCACAGCCCCTACGGCTACTGGTACCTGCAGTACGCCTACATCGGCGAGCCCACTGAGGTCACCACTGCCGAGAGCGAGAGCGTAGCTGCCAGCACCGCTGCTGAGAGCACTGCTTCTGAGGCTGCTTCTTCCGAGGCTGCCGAGAGTGTTGCCAGCGAGGCTGCCTCCTCTGAGGCTGCTGAGAGCGCTGTGAGCGAGGCTGCTTCCAGCGAAGCCGCCGAGAGCGCTTCCACTGCCGCCTGATCAAGGCACAAAAGCAAATCAAAAGGACCTGCCCAGTCGGGCAGGTCCTTTTTTGCATAATGGATGGTGGTTTATTCAAAATTATTGGCTGTTCACCGGAAGAGTCACTTCCCCGATGGTGATGCTTTCGATGGTATCCAGCGGGAAAATCTGGTCAAACACGCCGCTGAGCTCGCAGCGGAGGCTGTCCCCTTCCGGCCGGACGCCGCCGCCGAAGCCGGTCAGATCAATGCGGCTGCCGTCGGTGAGAGTCAGGAAGACCGGCTGCGGGGTGGGGGTGCTGTCTGCTGTGCCAGAGGAGCTGCTCAATCCGGTTTCCACTGTGTAGTCGATCCGCAGCGACAGTGGAGAGACGGCGACACTGTTCAGCACTGCAGATGCTCCGTTTACGGTGAAGCTCTGGCCGCCGGGCAGCTCCAGAGAGCTGTCCTCAAAGGCGAAATCGAAGCGCAGCTCCCAGCTGCCCTCGGCCAGCAGCGCCGCGTCCTCGCCGATTCCCTGTTTCAGATCGGTCAGGTGGACGGTGGCGGTGCCCGGCTCCAGCGGCGCGTCGGCGGTAAGCAGCTGTACAAACTGCACCGCATTGTCGGCCGGGTCCTCGTCGAAGAACCAGGCCGTGCCGTGCATGCCGCCCATGTGGCCCACATCGGTGTCCCAATCGCCGAAGCGAAGGGCCAGCGCTCCGTCCCGGTTGGGGTCCGGGTCCGCAGTGATGGGCTGGCCGTCCTCCCGGTAGATGGAGTATACGATGGCGTAGCTGTAGGTGTCGCCGATGATGGCATCGGCCTGCACGGTGACCCCGTCCACAGTGGCCCGGGCGTCCAGCGGGCGGCCGATCCGGTCGATGATTTCGGTCTGGGCGGGGGCGGTACCGAATACTGCGCCAAAGGCCTGAGCGGCGGGCTTCAGCACGCCGCTGGCCGCGGCACCCAGACAAAGGGCGCCGGCGAGAGCTGCGGCCGCGCCCAGGGCACAGATTCGCCGCAGAGGAATGGCGCGCCCTCTGGGCGGCCGGACGGATTGGCTCATCAGCTGGTCGATCATTTCCTGTTTTTGCTGCGGGGAAAACCGCAGCTCGTTCATGGATTCCCGATAGGTCTTCATGCCAGTTCCTCCTGTTCCAGCAGGGTGCGCAGCCGCGCCCGGCCCCGGTTCAGCCGGGTGGAGATGGTGGCCGGGTTTTCGCCCAGCAGCCGGGCAATCTCCTTGGCGGCGTAGCCCTCGTAATAATACAGATAGATTACCGCCCGGTATTTGGGCGGCAGCAGCTGCACGGCAGCCAGCAGGCTTCCCTCCTCCACCGGCGGCGCGGGCACAGGCGCGGCCTCGTCCATGGCCACGGTGGTGCGCCGCCAGTGGCTTTTCAAAAGGTCTTTGCAGGCGTTTGCGGCGGTGCGGATGATCCAGGCCTTTTCATGCTCCGGACTTTCAAAATGCCGGGGATTGGTGAGCAGCTTGAGAAAAACGGTCTGGCAGATATCCTGTGCGTCGGCGGTGCTTTTCAGATAGGTATAGCTCAGCCGCAGGATCAGGTCGGAATAGGTATTCACCAGCCGCTCTGCCTGGCGGCGGTCCATGGGAGTATTCGTATCGCTCACTTCCTTTGCTGTGGTGTGGAAAAGCGCTTTCACCAGGAATACGACTGAGGGCGGGGGTATCTTTCAGCAGCAAAATAAAAAATGCCCACTGGATTTCCAGCGGGCATTTTTTAAAACATTCAGTCGGGCATGCTGTCCAGCACAGCCTGGGCAATGGCGCCGCCCTCGGCCCAGAGGCCTTCCAGCGTGGCGCAGCTCTCGTACTCTGCCGGATTGCTCACAAAGCCCAGCTCCAGCAGCACGGCGGGGCAGATGTTGGAGCGGGTCACATAAAAGGCCGAGTATTTGGGGCCCCGGTCGTTTCGCTCAGTGGCCAGACTTACATTTGCCGAAAGGGCGGTGGCCAGGGGCTTGCCCTCGGTGTAGAACCAGTAAGCCTCGGTGCCGCCCACCTGGTTCAGATCGGAATTCAGCGCAGCACTGTTGTGATGGATGGCGATGAAAAAGTCCGGCTTCTGGCTGTTAAGCATCTCCATCCGCTCGGCCAGAGTGTAGAATACGTCGGTGTCCCGGGTCATGGTCACGGTGGCCCCCAGCTGCTCCAGCCGGTACTTGGCCGCCAGTGCGGCGGAAAGGTTCAGCTCGCTCTCCTGGGGAAAATCCTCCACCGGGGAGCCGGGCGCACCCATGTCGTCTCCGCCATGGCCCGGGTCCAGCAGAACGGTTACACCGTCCAGCGGCAGGCTTGCGGTGGAAACCGCGCGGATGGCCGGCTGATGCTTCAGGGCGATGCGGGTGCCGCCCTCCTGGGTATAATCCACGAAATAGCCCCACAGCGGGTCGCTGTCCTGGAAGGTAATGTGCAGCGCAAAGCCGTTTTCCTCCGGCTCCACGGTCACGCTGGTGCCCACAAAGCCGAAGCTCTGAGGAAATTCGCCCGAGAAGGTGGCGGAATAAAAATGCAGGGTGAATTCGTTGCCCTCCCAGGTGTGACTGTAATAGGGCGTGCCGTTGCCTGCAAAGGTCAGGTATTCGCTGCCGTTCTCCTCGCTGGCAGAAAGCCCGGTAAAGGCCGCCTGGGCGGTTCCCTCCTCCAGAAGCTCGCAGTCCGATGCTTTTATGTAGTTGCCGTCCGGCAGCTGGTAGGCATAGGTACGGGTGGTCCCATTCACAAAGGAGACGCTGTCCATCACCTGGGCCACGGCGCCCTCATAGGCGGTCATGGCAATGGTGCTGGTGTCCTGATAATCGGAAAGGGCGCTGGCCAGGGTTGATGTGACACGAAGCAGCTGGCCCGGCTGGGCGGCTACCGACCCGTCGGAGACAATCTGGCTGCCGCCGGAGCTGCCGGACCCGGTGCTGGGTGCGGGCTTGGTCAGTGTGATGGAGGCAGTGGTCTCGCCCTGCTGGGCGGTGAAGACATTATCGCCCTCGGTAAGGCTTACCTCCAGCCCCCACATGCCATAGGAGCCGTAGCGCTCCACCTCCTGGCCATTCACGGTCAGGGGCTGGCTGGGGTCGGAGGTACCCATCAAAAAGATGGTGTCGGTGTAGACCTTGCTGGCCGGGTCCGGGGAGACGATGGCCAGTGTCTGGCTGAACTGCTGCTGGGCGATGTCGGGCAGTCCGTCGCCGGAAAGATACTGCAGGGTCACGGCCGCGCTCTCCTCGCCGTTCACCAGGCCGGAAAGGCTGCCCAGCACCACGCCGGTGCCCGGTTGCAGCTGGCATACAGCGGCGGCCAGCGCCGGGTTTTTCTGGGCCAGGACCAGCTCCGGCTGTTCTCCGGCGGTGTAGCGAGCATTGACGCCTTCGCCGCTCAGCGCATATAGGGTCAGGCCATATCGGTCCGCGGCCTCGGTCATCCAGTCCTTCAGGGAAACGCCCTCCGGCTGGTAGAGGGCCACCAGCATCTCCCGTTTGGCAGCCTGCTGCATCAGTATCCGGATGGGGTCGAAAGAGGATAAGAATTTGTCGGACTCGCTTACCATGGGCGCGGTCTCGGCATTTTCCAGTTTACGGGCCAGCACGCCGCCCCCGGGCACAGACCCGGCCACCAGCACGGTGTTGGCTCCCTGGGCAGCAGCTTCATCCAATGTGCTGGCCAGGAAGGCCTCCTGCTCGGCGCGGGTGTGACTTTCGTCAAAATATCCGGCCCAGGTGTCATCCAGCAGCACCGCCCGGATCTGTTCCGGGGCTGTCATATGAGGCATGGCCAGTCCGGAAATACCTCCGATCAGCAGGACGATGGCAACGACCAGCGCCGCCAGCGCGGCAATGGCCAGAAGAATCATTCCCAACGCAAAGGGGCGTTTGGTTTTTACGGGCATAGGATGGGTCCCCCTCTCTTGGCTGCCCCGCCCGGCGGGGCTTTGCCTTCATTATAACACGTTTGCAAGGGGCTGCACAGGAAAAGCGTCTGCCACTTTTTGCGTCGGGTCTTGCGGGAATGTGGTATACTGAAAGGGTATAACAATAAAAAGTATGAGGATGGATTCCATGAGCATGCAAGTACCCAAAAACGGATTTACCCACGGCGGCAAGTTCCACGCCGACGATGTGTTCAGCACCGCGTTGCTGCGCATCCTGCGGCCGGACTTTACCGTGACCCGCGGTTTTGCGGTGCCGGAAAATTTTGACGGCATCGTGTACGACATCGGCAACGGCCCCTTCGATCATCATGCGGCAGACCGGGCCGAGCGTCCCAACGGGATTCCCTATGCGGCCTTCGGCCTGCTGTGGAAGGAGTTTGGCGCGCAGCTGGTGGGGGAAAATCAGGCCCGCCTGCTGGACGAGAATTTCGTACAGCCGCTGGATCTGAACGACAACACCGGCGAGAGCTGCCTGCTGGCGGATGCCATCGGTGGCTTCAATCCCCTGTGGGATCAGCCCCAGGACCCGGATGCCTGCTTTGCCCGGGCGGTGGATTTTGCCCAGGTGATTCTGGAGAACAACATCGAGGCGGCCCGGGCGGTAAACCGTGCGGACGCACTGGTGCAGAAGGCCTATGAGGAAAGCCGGGACGGCATTGTGATCCTGCCCTGCTATGCCCCCTGGAAAAATGCCCTCTATCGCAGTGATGCGCTGTTTGTGGTTTATCCCAGCCAACGGGGCGGCTGGTCGGCCCAGTGTGTGAACGACCGGCTGACCAAGCGGCCCAAGAAGCCCTTCCCCATGGGCTGGGCGGGCCAGCCGGAGGAGCATCTGCGCAAGTCCTCGGGCATTTCCACTTTGCGTTTCTGCCACGCCAGCCGGTTTCTGATCACCGCCGAAACCAAAGAGGATGCCATCGCCGCCTGCTATTTTGTGCTGCGGGGCGGCAAAAAGTAACATTGCAATATAAGGAATGAAACAGCCATGGAAGAACGCAATATTGCCGCTCCTGCCTATGTATACATGATGCGCTGCGCCAACGGGGCGCTGTATACCGGCTGGACCAATGACCTGCTGCGCCGGACGCGGACCCATGCGGGCGGAAAGGGCGCAAAATACACCCGGGGCTTTGGCGGCGAAACGCTGGCCTATGCCGAGCTGCTGGAGGATAAAAGTGCTGCTCTGCGCCGGGAAGCGGCGCTGAAAAAGTGCAGCAAAGAGGAAAAAGAAGCGCTGGCCGCCAGATTTGACCCAGCCCGCTTTGTGCTGCTGCGTCCTGCCCGCCCGGCAGACGCTGAGGCAGTGCTGGGCATCTACAGCCACTATGTACTGCACTCCACCGCGTCCTTTTTGTACCAGCCGCCCAAGCTGGAGGATTACCGCAAGGAGATGCGCGCTCTCTGCCGCCGGCTGCCCTTTTTCCTGGCGGAGAACGCTCTGGGCCAGCCGCTGGGCTATGCCTGTGCCCATCCCTGGCGCTACGGCACCGGCGCCTACGCCTGGGACACCGAAACCACCATCTATCTTGCCCCCGAGACCCGGCGGCTGGGCGTGGGCAGCATGCTGTATCATGCGCTGCTGGCGGCGCTGTGCCGCCAGGGCTACTGGAATGCCTACGCGGTGCTGGCGGACCCAAATCCGGCCAGCGAGGCCTTTCATGAGCGCTTCGGCTTTGTGTGCGAGGGACGGCAGGCTCGCTGCGGGCTGAAAAACGGCTGGCAGGGTGTGAGCTACTGGCTTATGGATCTGGCCCCCGGCCGCACCGATCCGCCCGAAGCAGAACCCCGTGCGCCGCTGCCCGGAGAGCTGGCGGCCCTGGCTGCCGGGGCGCGGCGGGGCACCGGCTGGCGGGAGATGGCCGGGCTGGAGCAGCCCGCAGTGGAAAAGGAGCAGTGAACCGGATGGAAGAACGGCAGATCACGCCGGGGCGTTACCGACATTTTAAAGGCAACTTTTATCAGGTGGTGGGCGTTGCCCGCCACAGCGAGACCGAGGAGCGGCTGGTGGTGTACCGGCCGCTGTACGGGGAGGGCGGCCTGTGGGTGCGCCCCTACGAAATGTTTGCAGGCCCGGTGGACCGGGAAAAATACCCGTACGCGGACCAGACCTGGCGCTTTGAGCGGGTCGGAGACTGAGCCCTGCCCGCAGGAAAAAAGCGCAAAAGCCAAAACGGCTTTTGCGCTTTTTCTCAAACAGACTCTTTCAGAATGCGGCCATCGGTGCTGATCACGACCACCTTTACGTCCAGCGGCTTGCCGCTGGCGGCCACCGCCCGCTGCACGGCGTGTTCCATGCCGCCGCAGCAGGGCACCTCCATGCGCACCACGGTCAGGCTGCGCAGGTTGTTGGCGGCCAGAATCGCTCCCAGCTTTTCGGAATAATCCACCATGTCCAGCTTGGGGCAGCCGATCAGGGTTACCCGTCCGGCCATGAACCGGCTGTGCAGTCCGGCATAGGCATAGGCGGTACAGTCGGCGGCGATGAGCAGGTCCGCACCCTCAAAATAGGGGGCGTTCACCGGCGCCAGCTTGATCTGCACCGGCCACTGGCGCAGGCAGCTGGCAGGCTCCTGGCCGGGTACAGCGGCGGCAGGCTGGGCATTCAGCACCCGGCTGCGGCTGCCGGGGCAGCCGGTGTGAGCAGGTGCGCCGGTTTTCGCCTTGTTGGCCAGAACAGCGGCCTCGTCATAGGCCGCTGCCTCCCGCTCCTCGAAGGAGATGGCCCCGGTGGGGCAGGCGGGCAGGCAGTCGCCCAGGCCGTCGCAATAGTCGTCCCGCAGCAGGCGGGCCTTGCCGTCTACCATGCCAATGGCCCCCTCGTGGCAGGCCGCGGCACAGGCACCGCAGCCGTTGCAGGCAGCTTCGTCGATTTTGATGATTCTGCGGATCATAGCAGTGTTTCCTCCTTGCATGCCCCGGCGGGGCGGTTTCTCAAACAGCTTATGGATTCAGTATACCCGGTTGGCTTGTTGTGGTATGTTTGAAAACCAACAAAACAGAAAAAGACATAATATCCTATTGACCGGATAGGGAATATGGTGTATCATACCTCTATCTTCATTTTTCATAGAAAGGCGGCGTGTGCAATGAAACGACTGAGTATTTGCGCAGCGGCCGGGGGCCTGGCGCGATGTTGACCGGGCAGGGCGGAAAATACCCATCCCGGACACAAGAAAACAGATCACACAACAGATAAAGGAGAATGAACCATGTCTAAGATCTATACCGCGGCAGACCAGCTGATCGGCCGCACTCCCCTGCTTCGCCTCACCCGCCTGGAACAGCAGCTGGGCCTCAATGCCGTACTGCTGGCAAAGCTGGAATCCTTTAACCCTGCCGGTTCGGTGAAGGACCGGGTGGCCAAGGCCATGCTGGATGACGCCGAGGCCAAGGGCCTGATCGGCCCGGGTGGCACCATCATCGAGCCCACCAGCGGCAATACCGGCATCGGCCTTGCTTCTGTGGCAGCGGCCCGGGGCTACCGGGTGATCATCGTCATGCCGGATACCATGTCTGTGGAACGGCGGCAGCTGATGATGGCCTACGGGGCCGAGCTGGTGCTCACCCCCGGCGCGAAGGGGATGACCGGCGCCATTGAAAAGGCAAAGGAGCTGGCCAGTGAGACCCCGGGCAGCTTTATTCCCGGCCAGTTTGAGAATCCGGCCAATCCGGATGCACACTACCGCACCACAGGTCCCGAGATCTGGCAGGATACCGACGGCCAGATTGATCTGTTTGTGGCAGGTGTGGGCACCGGCGGCACCATTACCGGCGTAAGCCGCTATCTGAAGGAGCAGAACCCGGCCATCCATGTGGCTGCTGTGGAGCCTGCGGATTCGCCGGTGCTGTCCGGCGGAAAGGCTGGCCCTCACAAGATTCAGGGCATCGGAGCGGGCTTTGTCCCTGCCGCGCTGAACCAGCAGGCCTACGACGAGGTGCTCACCGTAACCACCGAGCAGGCCTTTGAGGCCAGCCGTGCGCTGGGTCGGGCTGAGGGTGTGCTGGCGGGCATTTCCTCCGGCGCAGCACTGGCAGGCGCCATCCGGCTGGCCCGGCTGCCGGAGAACGCAGGAAAGACCATCGTGACCCTCCTGCCGGACACCGGCGACCGGTATCTGTCCACCGGACTGTTCGCGGCGCAGGAATAAAAAGACGAATTTTCCACAACAAAAAGGGGGAGAGCGTTAAAAACGCTCTCCCCT
>NZ_JAPNNW010000034.1:0-9243 GCF_027853465.1 Allofournierella sp. CML151
CCCAAAGATCGGTAAACCATGTCTTTTTATTTTTGCGAAACCTATTCTACACTATTTTCTGTCCGCACCCCCGTCGCTGTGTTCTTGTCAATAAACCAAAAACCTGCTCTGGCTTGATTGCCAAAGCAGGTTTTTTTACAGGCTGAAAGCCGCCAACCGGCGGCTTTTTTCTTTACATATAAGCAAAATAAGGCGAATTAAACTTCTTCCTGAAGTCTCTGGATCAATTCCTGCATTGCTTCAACAGTATTGAAGTTGCAAGGCTCAAGCTCATCTACGTCAATTTCGATATCGAAAGCATCGTTGAATTCACTTACAATAGTGATGATGTCGAAAGAATCCAGAATTCCGTCGTCAATCAGTTTCTTTTTATTTGAAAAATCATCATCAAAATGGAGACACTGTCGGTTTTTTGATCTCAGTTTTTCTAACTAATATATACTGCTGTGGCCGCAATATTATTAGATTGCGGCTTTTTAGATATTAGTGTAAAAGACTATGATGTTTACGAGGCTAAATAAAATAAAGCTTTATTGTATAAAAAATTATAAAAAATAGATAAATAATGACAAATAAGAATATATGCTGATGAAAGGAACTCGGCACAAATAAATGTTATGGTTATATTGATTGCTGCCATCACTGGAAACTTCAAATACCAAAGATTTATATTTATGTGTACGGACAATGGGAATAAAATGGAGCTTCCGATTCCTTGTGAAAAATAAAACCATAAGGCTTTTTTCCCAATGTGAGAAAAGATATTGTGTTTCATCCCTGAAAAGAAATTGGAAAAATATATAGTGCACAATATACCAATATATGTATAGAATAGGTATGTCAGATTTGGTGGGAATTTGTTGTTTTGCATGGGGTTGATGGGTAAATTAAGAAGGGAGGAGTTTAATTTCATTGCAAAAGCAATCAACAATATTCCGATAACAAATTGTCTGACATTAAAATGAAAACGCGTTTTTCCGTATATAAGGCCAAATAAATACGGTACAGAATAGAACAACCATTGTGAATCTATTTGAGGAAATAAAACGGTTCCTTGAGCGTCAAATAAGAGAAGAAAAAGGAGAATGATAAGATATCTGCAGTAGTTTTTAATTTTAGATTCTAACGTTACAGAGTGAGTGTTGATTATATAAATAATAATTGAGTTTATAAAAGTTACACAAATATATACTGGAAGAAACCAAATTGATCCTGCGATTACAGGAAATTGTGGGATAGAGACATTAAAACAAAAAGAAGAAAGTAAACTTTTGAGATCAGTGGTTTTGAATGAAATTATAGCAACAAAAACAATGAAAAAAATCCACTTTTTCATTATTTCAATAATTGATTGGAAAATATTCCATGGAGATTTTTCTTTAAAAGAAATAGACCATCCAGCAAGAAAGAAAAAAAGGCCGACATCTATAGCTAATGTTAGAGTTTGCATCCAATCAGGAACACCGTATGTTGCTCCTGACCAAAATGCGGTGTGTATTATTATAATGGATATGGCAGCAATTCCCCGAATTGTGTCTAAATAATTGTCCCTACCTGACATTAATGAATTCTCCTCAATAATGTAATTTTACTAGTAGACATGAGTCATATTACATATTATGTTTGCCAAGAAATTAATTCTGATCCTTTTACCAAATAGGCTTCACGAGCGATTTTTGCAAGGGGCGCATCAGAGAGAGAATCAGAATAAAATTGATCAATTTCTCCGTTTGGGAAACGTTGGTAAAATTGAAATACTTTTTCTTGTCCTTTGCAATTTACCCCGTTGAACTTGCCACTACGAATATCGATAAGAGATGCGATTGGTTTGGCAACACCTAGACGATGGCAAATGGGCGCAATTAAAAAAAGAGGAGATGCAGAAATAATAAGATCTTGCGCAGTTTTCTTGTTTAAATACCAGTCCTTTATCTTGTGTTGATGACTGTCCCAGAAAGCATCAACACAAGATTCTGGCTGCTTAAGGTCAGAAAGAAAGGAAAAGAAATATTCCTTCATTGTTGTGGTATCAATTTTGGAAATAGTGTGGAGGCAAATCCCATAAGATTGTCGAAATATATGTGTTGCAATGTAGGGGTGGTGTTTCAAACAATAAAAATAAAAATCTACAGTACAGTCGCCATCATAAATAGTTTTGTCAAAATCATAAACATTCATACTGAATTACCTTTTACATATAGAGAATAAGAAACATCATGAGAGCATATAGTGTACATAAAATTAAAAGCTTTTTATCGTGGAATAGAACTTCTACAGGATCGCCATCTGAATCGCCTTCAATGAGCATGCTGTATTTCATTGTAATAAGTAAAACTATAGGAACAGTAAAGATAAGCTTTGCATTATTATAAGACGTAACAGTCTGATTATCCATGCTCCAAAGAGAATAGAACACATTTGTCAAAGTAAGGCACATATACATGTTTTTGTCCAAAAAGGACAAGGAATATGTTTTTAAAACTATTCGAGTGTCAGTGCCCAAGCGTTTTAGTTCGTTTCGACGTTTTCCAAGAGCAAAATAAAAAGAGGCAGAAATAACGGTTAGATATAGCCAGTTAGAAATTGCAATATTAGTTATTAATGATCCATAAGCTACACGGATTAGAAAGCCTGAAACAAGAATGGCAATATCTACTAACGGGATGTTTTTTAATCCGAAACTATAGCCTAAATTTGCGAGAAAATAGAGCAGCAAAAGTAAACTGGAAAGCGGGCTGTAAATAAGCATATTGCTTAGTGAAGCAACGATTACGAGCACGGCAACTAAAATCCATGCAGTCCGAATTGATACTGAACCGCATGCAATGGGGCGTTTGCATTTAGTGGGGTGCTGGCTATCTTTTTCTTTGTCACGTATATCGTTTATAATATAAACGACAGACGAAGTCATACAGAATGCTAAGAAGGCGCAACATGTATCGAGTAACTTCGGAACAATAAAAAAATTACCACTGCAGACAAGGGCTGCAAAAACTAAAAGATTTTTAATATAATGGTGTGGTCGCATCAGTTTTAAAATGGTGAGCATAAAATAACCTCATCTTTTAGTAATACATCATTTTTATGACCTGTATTATATTTCAGGCACGGACATAAGATCCAAATAACCAAGACGAATGGCTTCCGGGTCCTGGGAGATTTCGGGATCAACCACATAGCGAATTCCCAAGTCATTTAGATTAAAATAAATACCAGAGAAATCACCAGCATACAAAGAGACAGAAGCGTCCTTTTGTAAGAATGTAAAAGCGGAATGGACCTGCTTTGTCATTTGAATATACTGAGGTACTGAACGGAAGAAAAGACTTGCATTTAAAATAATGATGACAGCAAAACAGTATCCAATTACATGCATGATCTTTTTATGCGAATTGAGAATGATATAAAGAGCAATTAAGACAATAAAATATACATAAGGAGAATACCGAGCCCACCAACTTTCTGTTATGCCAAAAGTTAAACCTAGGCATACAATTAGATTCATGCAAAGGAAGTAAAACTTGAAGTCTTTCTTCATAAAAATCAGTTTGACGGCAATGATTATAAGTGAAATTAGGAGAATGCCACTAAAAAAGATTCCAAAACCGGAAATTCGAGAATCTGGAGAAGAAAGGTACTGAGACTCCTGAACCCAATCTACTGTAAATGGGAATTTCAATGTGCAACTATCAGGATTGTTCCAAGCAGTCTCCCCCATCATGTTGTTCATTTTAGAGAATATGGAGAGAAAAAAGTTTTTAAAATGATTAACTTCGGCGAAAGGAGAGTTAGTAGTCATGATATCGACAGCCCCCTTGCCAGACAGAGGATAGGTAAAATTGTGATAGCGCAAAAAGTTAGTCACATAGGAAGTGTTGCCAGCCCAGAAAATAGTTATAAATGCGAGAACAGCAAAAGGAATCATTCGCTTTAAACAAAGCGATATATTAAAGTTTCCATTGGACATTTTTAAGCGTTTGAAGCAAAACCATAAGAAATAAGCAATACAAAAAATACCCCCATATAAAAGACCGGTGAACTTAATATTGCCGCAGATAATCATGGAGGAGACTATTAAACTCCATGAAACTTTGGAAGGAAATATGGTTTCTTGATCTTGCATAATTAAAGAAATAATCAAAATGTATAGCATGAGATGAAGAAAACCATCTACATAATAAGTGCCAAATTGGGGAATAGCGATAGGGCTTAACATGGCTGCAAGCGAAAATAATATACAGAAACTCATTCGTTTGCCTTTTGCTGTTAAAAAAGCGATGGTAATCAAAAATGCGCAAACCATAGCGAGCAAGGTATATACTTTTCCGGATTCAATGTTTCCGGTTAGCGCATAAATGCCAGCTGCAAAAATCCAAGTGCCTTTGCAATATGTTTCTGCCCATAAACTGCCAGATGGAATCTGCGAGGAATCGTTCATTGCGATGACCTTAAAATATTGTTCCTGAGGTAGTTGAGAGAGAGGATTCCAGTTGTTTTTCAATAGACCAATGGCTAATTTGTGATAAAGGTTTCCATCAACGGAATTGTCATAAATGCTTCCGGAGATCCATATCAAAACTCCTAGAATAACTGTAGCAGTTAAAATCTCATAAAATAAGACGGAATTAATAGAATCGTTATAGAAAAATATTAAACAAATTATAGCGATTCCATAACTAAGAGGGAGTGTAAATGCGTTTATTGTGATACCAAAGAAAAAACAAGTAGCAGTGAAAAGTATGGTGGATGCCATAAGATATAAAAAAATTTGAGACATATGAAGACAAAATGTTCCGATCTTTAATTGAAATTTCTTTTGATTAAGCACTTTTTCATTTCCTTTCTTGTTTTTAATAAGGTGAGTTCAATAATACGAGAAATATAGAGCTTAGAGGAATATACATGGCAGGAGATTAAACGTAAAGCTAATGAAAGAAGGGGAAACTGAATAGATAGAGTAGGGTAAAAGGGTCGAGCTTGCTTTAAATGATACATTATTTTTTGTTATATTGCAATATTGTTTACCCTTTCTGTGGAAAAGTTGATTTAATATTGTAAAGTGTTTGTTTTCATAAAAGAAAGGCGAAATTGGGGAGGGAGGCTTCCCTAGACGAGAATATATGCTACTCCGCAGAAAATCTTTTTGAAAGAACAGGGTAAAAAGATCGTTTTTTCGTGTAGAAGAACGGAGACGATGAGACTGACTCAAAGTGTTTAAGTTTGCAAGGTTAGCGAAAGGTCAGAAAATATTTTTTCCTCGGTACACATACACTAGATTCTATCCGAAAATTTACGATATTAGTATGCTTTATCTGGAACGACTGAGAGGGCTGTTGCAACAAAACTAAATGCGGTGCAGATTGCGGGAAGGCATCTGGTAATTAGTGGTGAGAGAATCAACGTGATATTTGTACAATGATCTGAAGTATATCAAAGAAAATTCCTGCTTAATACTGGTTATATGCAAGACGTTCACAGGGGCTCCTTCGATTGATAATAGGAGAAGATTCGATGCTGTAGGTGATGGGTTACTATACTGGGATTTTCTCAATAACAGCATAATGTTCTGTTACGCCCCGATGGCATTGCCAGTGTACAGCTGGTAGTAGCGGCCCTTCTGGACGATCAGCTGGATGTAGGTGACTCGCTCGATGATGCGGCCCTGCTCCAGCACCATGATGCAGTCGGCGATTTTCACGGTGGAGAACCGGTGGGCGATCACAAAGGTGGGGCGGCCGGTCATTGGGACCTCTATGCCCGGGCTGTGGCACAGGTCCGCCTTCTTGATCTTGTTGATACCGTTCGCAAGTGGAATCATCCGGCGAATAACCTTTTTTTGACATAGAGCGTGTCAAACCAGCTGTGTTCATTCGTGCTATCCAACCTCTGTCCAGCGGTAGTGGCCTCCTCGGTCTGAATGAACGATACGTGTATATGTAGCCCCTCCTGTGGCCCAAGATTCTGTCCGCATCCCTAAATGGTTATTTCAGCTGAACGCCAACACTTGTGTATCTGCTGCACCATCTGCTGCCATTTCCTGCGTCGGCGGATTTCAGACAACAGGTTAGAGTATTCTGCAACTTTCCGCTGTGTTCCCCCCTCTGCCAGCATGGCCTTGATCTCTGGTAGCAGCACTTGAACATGTGTGTAATTTCATTTCTCCATGACAAACCCCCTGATGCAGTCTGTTTTCCTGCATCAGGGGGGCTTTTGTTACTGTCCGTTTTTACTGGACCCGTTCACTGGGAACATTGGCAGCGGGGCCATATTAAGAAAGTGATTTGAAATGTAGTGCTTTAAATGGGGGGCTGGACCACTTTTCGAAAAAGATTTTCGATTGCAATAATAACATGACAGTCAGCTGTCCGCTTCCTGTGCTATAATACAGGCAAACGAAAGGAGAGAATGCCATGAAAATGGAACGAATGATCGGCATTCTGTCCATCCTGCTGCAAAAGGAGCGGGTCACCGCGCCGGAACTGGCCCGGCGGTTTGAGGTCTCCCGCCGGACCATCCAGCGGGATGTGGAATCCCTGTGCCAGGCGGGTATTCCCTTGGTGACCGCACAGGGAGCAGGGGGAGGAATCTCCATCATGGAGGGATACCGGATGGACCGCACCCTGATCACCGCCCCGGAAATGCAGGCCATCCTGGCAGGGCTGCGCAGTCTGGACAGTGTGAGCGGCACCCGGCGGTATGCCCAGCTAATGGAAAAGCTCTCGCCGGAAACAACAGACCTGATTCCCGGCGGTGCGCACATGCTCATTGACCTTTCTTCCTGGTACAAAAGCGATCTTGCGCCCAAAATTGAGCTCATTCAAGGGGCAATCGAGCAGTCTCGGGTCATTCAATTCAACTATTTTTCGCCCAAAGGAGAGACACAGCGGACCATCGAACCTTATTACCTGATCTTTCAATGGTCCTCCTGGTATGTGTGGGGCTGGTGCCGCACCCGACAGGCGTTTCGCCTCTTCAAGCTGGTCCGCATGAACGGACTTGCCAAAGGAGCGCTGTTTGAGCCGCGGCCTGCCCCCCTGCCTGATCTGAGCGCGGAACGGGTTTTTGTGCCCCGGTACCCGGTGACAGTAGTGTTTCGTCCCGAGTACCAGTGGCGGCTGGTGGAGGAATACGGTGCGGGGAGCTTTACCCGGCAGGAAGACGGGAGTCTGCATTTCGCCGGCGTTTTTTCGGACGAAACCAGCGCACTCAGCTGGCTGCTGACTTTTGGCGATGGGGCAGAGGTGCAGGAGCCGCCCGAACTGCGGGAGAAACTGGCGCAGCTGGGGCGCTGGTTACAGCAAAAATATGAACGGAGGGATTGACCGTGGCATCGCATGCGGATTTTGTGGAGTATGTGGCGGAGCAGATGCAGCAGGCGGGGAGCATCCGCAGCAAAAAGATGTTCGGGGAGTACGGTCTCTATTGCGATGGCGTGTTCTTTGCCGTCATCTGTGATGATCAGCTGTTTGTAAAAATTACGCCCCAGAGCGAGGCTGACTTCCCGGACCTTCCCAAGGCCCCGCCGTACGCAGGTGCAAGGGACTACTTTCTTGTGGAGGACGTAGACGACCGGGAGCGGCTTACTAAACTTGTTCGAATCACCTGTGAAGCACTGATGCTGCAGCCGAAAAAGAGGAGGAAATGACCATGCCCTTTGATTATAAAAAGGAATACAAGGAATTTTACCTGCCGCCTAAAGCGCCGGAGCTTGTCACGGTGCCAGCTATGAATTTCCTGGCGGTCCGCGGTGAAGGTGACCCTAACCAGGAGGACGGCGCCTACAAGCAGGCCATCGGGCTGCTGTATGCAGTGGCGTATACCATTAAGATGAGTAAAAAAGGCGGCCATAAACTGGAAGGTTATTTCGACTATGTGGTGCCTCCTTTGGAAGGCTTGTGGTGGCAGGAGGGGATTCATGGAGTGGACTATTCCCGCAAGCAGGATTTCCAGTGGATCTCCCTGATTCGGCTGCCGGAGTTCGTCACTCGGGATGCCTTCGACTGGGCGATTCGGGAAGCCACGGAAAAGAAGCGGCAGGATTTTTCCCCGGTGGAGTTTTTTCACTGGGAGGAGGGACTTTGCGTGCAGAGTATGCACATTGGCCCCTATGATGACGAGCCCGCCACCGTGGATGCTATGCAGCGGTATGTACAGGAGCAGGGGTACGTGGAAGACTTTGGACAAAGCCGTTTCCACCATGAAATCTACCTGAGCGATGTGCGCCGCTGCAAGCCGGAACGACTGAAAACCGTGATTCGCCACCCAATCAGAAAGATTGGCTTGTAAAAACGCAGCTGCATAAATCACGTTATAAAAAACCCAAGGAGCTCCCGGTCATTCGCCGGGAGCTCCTTGGGTTTACTTGATCCAGCAGACAACTGCGTCCCGCAGAAAACGGGCGCATCCGGGCAGCTGTTTGTCATAATAGGCGGTAAAGCGTTCATCCAGCACATAAAGTTCCGCGATGCCCCGGTGCTTGGCCGGAGTATAGGGGGTACCGGTCAGGGTGAGCCACTGGCGATGAAGTTCGGCGATCTGCCGTCCCTCTTCGCTGTCCGGGGTGCAGCCGGAACGCACCGCATCCTCCAGCTTTTGCTGGAGCGTTTCGCCCAGTTCGCTCCAGGTGGCGTGCTGCTCACGGCTCATACCCATCATGGCGGCGTTAGCCTGCTCCACCTGCGCGTCGCCGTATTTTTTTCGGATTTCTGTTCCGTATAGCCTTTCGTTTTCAGCCACAGTTTTCTTTTTAAAGCATTCAAATTTCTGTTCGTCGTTCATCGTCTCATTCCTTTCCTCTGCGTCGATGGTAGCTTTTACCGAGCGGATCAGTCCGGCCAGCCGTGCCTGTTCCGCCTCCAGTGCGGCAAGATGACTGCGCAGTGCGGCAAGCCGGTCGAAGGCAGGGTCATCCAGGCATTCCTTGATCTGCGCCAGCTCCACCCCGAGGGCGCGGTAATAAAGAATGTCCTGCAGGCGGTCCACCTGGGCATCGCCGTAGTAGCGGTAGCCGCTTTCGGCTACACGGCCGGGCTTCAGCAGACCGATTTGGTCGTACCAGCGCAGAGTGCGGGTGGTTACTCCGGCCAGGTGCGCCAGTTCCTGAATGGAATACTCCATAAAAATCCCTCCCTGTGAACAAGCATAACCGTTGACGGTACGGTAAAGTCAAGAGGAAGACGAAAAATTTTTATTGATTTTTCAGCGCAAAGAAAAAAGCCGTGTCGGATCTTGTCCGACACGGCT
>NZ_JAPNNW010000035.1:0-7617 GCF_027853465.1 Allofournierella sp. CML151
CCTTCGGGGGCGGCTTCACCGTTCGCGCTGTTGGCGCTCCGGTTCAGCGCGCAGGGGCTCCTGGCGTATAGTGTGAATAATGAAAATATAATAAAACGCAGGCTCGCATTAAAATGAGCCTGCGTTTTATTATGGTAAGGATTCAATAGTTGTTTGAAGACAAATAGCCAATATGCATAATAAAACCCATTCATTTGATCGCATGGGGGCGACCGAATCAATGGGTTTTAAGCGCTGCGGCGCTTTATTATGAGATGTTTAATCAAACCGTCATTCTTCGATGGAGACACCCAGCTTTTCGGCGATTTCGTTCAGCTTCATGCCGGACTTCTGAGCCTTGGTGACCAGAGTCTTGATCTGCTGTGCTTTTGTCTTGCGGGGAGCACGCTTTTTCGGGGTCAAAAGCTCCTGCTTGCGGCTCTGCAGCTTGCGGATCTTTTCGTTGATGGAAGCAATTTTGGCGTCAAACTTTTCTGCAGCTTCCGCCTTTTTAGCCTCCACCTCCTGGATGGACTCGTTCAGCTCGGCAATCTGCTTATCCAGATCTGCGGCGATCTGTTCAGAGGTGCGGCGTACACGCTTTTGTTCAGACATGGCATACAACTCCTTACCATTTTATAGTATCTTTATCGTAACATATGCGAATAAAACCTACAAGAGTATTTTGTCTGATTTTTGAAAAAACACAAAAATGACACAAAATTCGTTATAAAGAGTTTTGAGAAAAGAACGTTAGAAAACATATAGTTTTCTTAATGATGATTCAAGAAGTTTTACATCAGTGAAAGTGGAAATAAAAAACCGCTTTCTCCAATTCCTTCATATGGAAGGGAAAACCTTCCATAAAAGGGGAGAAAGCGGTAAAGATGGCGAAAAAATGGCGGATCAGAACAAATCGTCGTCGGTGTCGTAAACGGAAATGTACGAAGGGGTGTGCTCCTGCTTGAGCAGGGCAATGCCCAGCGCGGCACCGGCCAGCGCAAAAATCAAAGCTAAAATTTTAACAAGCAGTTTCATCGGGAAACCCTCCTTTGAATGATGCGAGATGTTGCTTTTAGTATAGCATAAAGCGGCAGGCCCGTGCAAACCATTTTATGGGGAAAAACCGCAAAAATACAAAGAAGATGGGTTACAGAATCGTAATCCTTGTTGACTTGAATCCATAAAGCAATTAGAATAATCTAGAGCGGGTGCGCCATGCTGTGGTTCGTACATGCGCCCCGTAGATTGTATGAAATGGGGGAACGTTCAATCCATGTTGAAAAAGCTGAAACGTGCGGCGCTCGGCGCCGGCGTGCCGCATGAGAAGGGAACTGCCGCCCTGGCCACGGTGAAGATGCCCGTGCCCAGCAAGGTTGTTCTGCCCATGCAGCAGCACATCGGCGCACCTTGCACGCCGGTGGTCAAGAAGGGTGACACTGTAATGGTGGGTACCCTGGTCGGCAAAGCGGAAGGCTTTGTGAGTGCCAACATTTATTCCGGCGTGTCCGGAACGGTAGCCTCTGTGGATACCGTGCACATTTCCAATGGCGCCAGCGTGGCTGCCGTTGTGATCACTCCCGACGGCCAGCAGACCGTCGATCCCGCGGTGAAGGCCCCGGTCGTGACCGATAAGGCCAGCTTCATTGCGGCGGTTCAGGCTTGCGGCCTGGTGGGCCTGGGCGGCGCCGGCTTCCCCACTGCGGTGAAGCTGAGCCCCAAGACTCCTGTGGATACCCTGGTGATCAATGCTGCCGAGTGCGAGCCCTACCTGACTGCCGACACCCGCGAGATGCTGGAGAACGGCGAGACCATCGCCTCCGGCGTCAAGGCTGTGATGAAATACCTGGAGATCAAGAACTGCATCATCGGCATCGAGCGCAACAAGCCCGAGTGCGTGAGCGCCATGAACCAGCTGTTCAGCGGTGTGACCGGCGTGAGCGTGAAGGTGCTGCCCAGCCGTTACCCGCAGGGCGCCGAGAAGGTGCTCATCGAGAACACCACCGGCCGTGAAGTGCCCCAGGGTGGTCTGCCCAGCGACGCGGGCGTTATCGTGATGAACGTGACCACCGTGTCTACCATCGGCAAGTACCTGGCCACCGGTATGCCTCTGGTGACCAAGCGCCTGACCGTGGACGGCGACGCCATCAAGGAGCCCAAGAACGTGGAAGCTATCATCGGTACCCCTGTGCGTGAGGTGCTGGATTTCTGCGGCATCAAGGAAGGCGTGACCGTTGCCAAGCTGATCAGCGGCGGTCCCATGATGGGTCTTGCTCTGCCCAGCGCTGACGAGCCTATTCTGAAGCAGAACAACGGCATCCTGGCCTTCAGCGAGAAGATGGCCACCCTGCCCGCTGCCGGTCCCTGCATCCGCTGCGGCCGCTGCATCGAGGCCTGCCCCATGGGTCTGGCTCCTGTGCAGATCGCCGGTGCTTTCAACAAGAAGGATGCCGCGGAGCTGAACAAGCTGTGCGTGGACCTGTGCATGCTGTGCGGTACCTGCAGCTACGTCTGCCCCGCCAAGCGCCCGGTCACTCAGACCATGGGCCTGGCCAAAGATTTCGCCAAGAAGGAGGCAAAGAAATAAATGGAAAACCGTTATATGGTCACTGCCTCCCCCCACATTGTGGATCGTTCCTCCACTCGTGGGCTGATGGGCAATGTGATTATCGCTTTGCTGCCCTGCGTGGTTGCCAGTGCGTGGATCTTCGGCCTGCGCGCTCTGCTGGTGATCGGCGTTACCACCGCCGCCTGCGTGGGCTTTGAGTACCTGTACTGCCTGCTGATGAAGAAGCCGAACCCTGTGGGCGATCTGTCCGCTGTGGTCACCGGTATCATCCTGGCTCTGAATATGCCTGTGAGCATGCCCCTGTGGATTGCCATTGTGGGTGCGTTCATCGCGATTGTTGTGACCAAGCAGCTGTTCGGCGGCCTGGGCTTCAACTTTGCCAACCCCGCTTTGGTGGGCCGTATCGTGCTGTTCACCGGCTTTGCTTCCCGCATGACCACCTGGACCTTCACTCCCCGCATGGAGCAGACCCTGAGCGGCATTGACGCCGCTGCCAGCGCCACTCCCCTGCAGGTGGTGGATGCTGCCGGTAACTCCCTGCTGGGCCAGTACCCCATCATGGACCTGTTCCTGGGCCAGCACGGCGGTGTGCTGGGCGAGACCTGCGCTCTGGCCATCCTGATCGGTTTCGTGTGGCTGGTTGCCACCCGCACCATCAGCCCTGCCATCCCCGTGACCTACGTGGCCACCGTGGCGGTGATCAGCGCTCTGGCGGGCAAGCCCGTTCTGGCTGAGCTGCTGGCCGGCGGCCTGCTGTTCGGCGCTGTGTTCATGGCTACCGATTACGTGACCAGCCCCTTCACCCTGAAGGGCAAGATCGTGTTCGGTCTGGGCCTGGGCATCATCACCTGCGGCATCCGCTACTGGGCGAACATGGCCGAGGGTGTTTCCTATGCCATCCTGTTCATGAACCTGATGGTTCCCTACATCAATGATCTGACCCGCCAGAAACCCCTGGGCGCGAAGAAGAAAGGGGCGAAAAAGGCATGAAAAACAATAGTACCTGGGAAAACTTCCTGAAACCCGTTGTGGTTCTGGTTGTGATCTGCATCGTGGCCAGCGCCGCGCTGGCCGGCACCAACCAGCTGACCGCTCCCATCATCAAGGCGCAGGAGGAAGCTGCCGCCAATGCCGCTTATCTGGAGGTTCTGCCCGAGGCCGACGGCTTTGAGGAGATCACCGACTTCCAGTCCAGCAACGTGACCAAGGCCCTGAAGGCCACCAACGGCGCAGGCTGGGTCATCCAGGCCTACGGCAAGGGCTTCGGCGGCGACGTGCCTGTGGTTGTTGCCTTCGACAGCGAGGGCACCATCCTGAAGGTGAAATTCATGGAGAACAGCGAGACCGCCGGTTTCGGCCAGAAGCTGGCTGACCCTGCCGACGCTGACGGCCAGAAGCTGGCTGAGAGCTTTGTGGGCAAGAGCGGTACCCTGGAAACGGGCGACGTGGATATGATCAGCGGCGTTACCGTTTCCTCCAAGGCTGCGCTGTCCGCTGTGAACTCCGCTGTGAACTGCTTCAATGAGGTCGCTCTGGGCCAGGCTGCGGTTGTGGAAGAAGAGCAGCTGACTCCCGACCAGGCTCTGGAGAGCATGGAGCTGACCGAGATCGAGATTCCCGAGGGCCTGACCGGCGCCTGGGAGACTGCCAACGGCACCACCGTGCTGCGCACCGAGGCCAATGGCTATGAATACGAGACCGCTCCTCTGGACGTTCTGGTGGAGCTGGACGCTGACGGCAACATCCTGAATGTTTGGGTTGGCACCGATGGCCAGACCGCCGGTATCGGCGATCAGGCGGGCGGCGCTGAGTACCTGAACCAGTACAAGGGCGTGCTGGGCGAGGCTGGCCTGGATGGTGTGGATACCATTTCCGGTGCGACCCAGTCCACCCGTGGCGTGAAGAAGGGTGTGCGCAAGTGCATCCAGGCATTTGTTGCCATGTACCCTGACTGCGCTGCCGCCACCGCGGTTGCTCCCGAGGGCGGCGATGCTGAGAGCGAGGCCGCTTCCAGCGAGGCTGCTGTGGAGACCGTTACCCTGAGCGACGAGGCCTGCAAGGCCGTTCTGCCCGACGCCACCACCTTTGAGGCGGTGGAATCCGCCACCAGCGGCGTACAGGCTGCTGTGAAGGCCGACACCGGCTGGGTCATCCAGGCCAGTGCCAAGGGCTTCGGCGGCCAGGTACCCGTGATCGTGGGTCTGGACGCTGACGGCGCTATCGTGGGCGTAAGCTTCCCCGAGAACAGCGAGACTGCCGGTTACGGCGCTCAGCTGTACGAAGAGGGCAATGAGTCCGCTGCTGCTCTGGCTGCCAGCCTGGTGGGCAAGAGCGGTGAGGTTGCCATCGGCGATGTGGATGCCATCTCCGGCGCCACCATCTCCTCCAAGGCGGTCGTAGAGGCCGTGAACACTGCTCTGAGCTGCTACAACGAGGTGGCTCTGGGCCAGGCTCCCGCTGCCGATGAGGGCAGCGAGGGCACCGACCTGAGCTCCATGAGCGCCGAGGAAGCCCGCGCTGCGCTGGCTCCCGGGGCGACTCTGACCCAGATCACTGCTCCCGAAGGCCTGACCGACGCCTGGCAGGGCGACGACGGCAGCTACGTGCTGTACGCCGAGGACAAGGGCTACGAGTACTCCACCAAGCCCCTGAACGTGGCGGTTGGCTTTGACGCCAACGGCGCCATCACCGGCGTGTGGGTGGATGTGTCCGGCCAGACCGCCGGTATCGGCGATCAGGCTGCCGGCGCGGATTACCTGGGCCAGTACACCGGCATCACGGATGAAGCCGGTCTGGACGGCGTGGATACCATCGCCGGTGCCACCGAGTCCACCCGCGGCGTGAAGAAGGCAGTGCGCAAGTGCATCCAGGCATATGCTGCGGGCCTTGCGTCTTGATAGGGAGGCTGTGAATTCATGAATAAAGTTCAGATCTTTACCAACGGCCTCGTGAAGGAGAACCCGGTTCTGCGCCTGGTTCTGGGCACCTGCCCCACGCTGGCTGTTACCACCATGGCCTTCAACGGCCTGGGCATGGGCATTGCAGCTACCTTCGTGCTGTTCTGCTCCAACATTGCGATCTCGCTGCTGCGCAACGTGATCCCCGACAAGGTGCGCCTGCCGGCTTACATCACCGTCATCGCCACCTTCGTTTCCATCGTGCAGATGCTGGTCAAGGCTTACGTTCCCGCTCTGGATAAGTCCCTGGGCGTGTTCCTGCCCCTGATCGTTGTAAACTGCATCATCCTGGGCCGTGCTGAGATGTTCGCCTCCAAGAACAAGCCTCTGGACTCCGCTCTGGACGGTCTGGGCATGGGCCTGGGCTTCACCCTGACCCTGGTGCTTATGGGCTCCATCCGTGAGATCCTGGGCTCCGGCACCTGGTTCGGCATGACCGTGATCCCCGCTTCCATCGACCGGTTCACCTTCATGACCACGCCCGCCGGCGGCTTCTTCACCTTCGGCTGCCTGATGGCCCTGGTGATCTTCATCGAAAACAAGACCGGCAACAAAAAAGAGCGCAGCATCGGCTGTGAGGGCTGCCCCTCCAAGAGCGTCTGCGGCGCGAAAGGGGGCTGTGAATAATGGCTGCTCGTTTAGCTGCTATCTTCTTCACCATGATCCTGGTGGACAACTACGTCCTGGTTAAGTTCCTGGGCATCTGTCCGTTCCTGGGCGTATCCAAAAAGCTCAACTCCGCCTTCGGCATGAGCTGCGCTGTTATCTTTGTTATGACCCTGGCCACCGCGGTGACCTGGCCCATTCAGAACTTCCTGCTCACCCCTGTGGACGCGGAAGGCAACCTGAAGTGGGACCTGGGCTACCTGCAGACCATCGTGTTCATTCTGGTTATCGCCGTGCTGGTTCAGCTGGTTGAGATCATCATGAAGAAGTACATGCCTCCCCTGCACAAGGCTCTGGGCGTGTACCTGCCTCTGATCACCACCAACTGCGCCGTTCTGGGCGTGACCGTGCTGAACATCGACAACGGCTACAACTTCGTGGAGTCCATCTTCTGCGCACTGGGCGCGGGCTTCGGCTTCATGCTGGCCATGGTCATCTTCTCCGGCGTGCGCAAGCGCCTGGAGGATGCTCAGCCCCCCAAGTGCTTTGAAGGCCTGCCCATCACTCTGGTGGCGGCTTCCGCCACTGCCCTGAGCTTCGGCGGCTTCGGCGGTCTGATCGAAAACATCTTTGGTGCAATTTAAAAGGAGGCCGGGAATATGTCTATTGCAATGGCGATTGCCATCGTTACTGTTGTCGGCCTGCTGGGCGCTATCATTCTGGTGCTGGCCGCCAAGTTCATGCATGTGGAGGAAGACCCCCGCATCGGTCAGGTGAACGGCTGCCTGCCCGGCGCCAACTGCGGCGCCTGCGGCTATGCCGGCTGCGCCGACTATGCCAAGGCCATCGTTGAGTCCGGTGCTCCGGTGAACAAGTGCGTTCCCGGCGGCGCCAAGGCCGCGGAAGACGTGGCCGCTGTAATGGGTGTGGAGGCTGGCGCCACCGCGGTGGTCAAGGCCATCGTGGGCTGCCAGGGCCGCCCCGGCGTTTGCACCCAGAAGTTCGATTACAAGGGTGTGTCCAGCTGTGCGGCTGCTGCCTCTCTGTTCGGCGGCGGCAAGGCCTGTGTACACGGCTGCCTGGGTCTGGGCGACTGCGTGAAGGCCTGCCCCTTTGATGCTATGCACATTGTGGACGGTGTGGCCTGCGTGAACGTGGCCAAGTGCACCGGCTGCGGCGCCTGCGCTGCGGTCTGCCCCCACGGCGTGATCGAGATCTGCGCCAACACCGAGAACAAGCCCAAGGTGCTGTGCAACAACACCGAGAAGGGCGCTCTGGTGATGAAGGAGTGCCAGACCGGCTGCATCGGCTGCATGAAGTGCCAGAAGACCTGCCCCAGTGAGGCGATCAAGGTCACCAACAACCTGGCGCACATCGACTACGACAAGTGCACCGGCTGCGGCGCCTGCGTGGAGGTCTGCCCCAAGCACGTAATCGTGAAGGCGTAAGCCGACCCGTAACCATGCAAAAAATCCCGCTGCTCGAATTCGAGCAGCGGGATTTTTG
>NZ_JAPNNW010000036.1:0-6171 GCF_027853465.1 Allofournierella sp. CML151
ATGGAATGGCCGCCATCCGGCACCGGATGGTGGCAAACGGTCCAGATTGCGCGAAAATGCGCCACATTTCATTGCTTTTTCCACCTGTCTTCTTGTTTTCAAACAGAAAACCTGCTCTGGCCTGATTGCCAAAGCAGGTTTTTCTACAGGCTGAACGCCCCGATTCCGAAGAATCGAGGCGTTTTTATCATAATCATTTTACACGGACACCATCTAGCGTTATCGCATCAATTGAAAAGCCTTCCTCGCCTTCTGTAAACCATACCGCGAAATAAACTTCATCCGATACGCTAAAAGAATTTTCCGCACTAACCTTACCTAAAATTTTATATACATTGTCACTTCGCCCTACACTCCAAGAAAATTCATCAAAATGTGCAGAATCAGGATATTTCAAACACCCTCTTACCGCTTCATCCGCCATTCCCTGCAAAGTTGTAAACACATCAATGGTTACTTTCGTTTCTGGAACATATACATCCTCATAGCTCTTCAAGAATCCGCCAGCCGCACTATCATATAAATCTTCATCACTAAAGCCTGCATAGAACAACTGGCCATCATCTGTTGTAAAATAGAATCGCCTATTCTCGTCTTCTAACCCATTGGGATAGCATACAACAGAATTCAATCCGCTTTGCGCTTCACCAGTATAGTTATCTATAACAATACTGGTTACTCCGACGGTATTTAAAATTTTCTGTATTTCAGTTGCTTGATCTACAGTGTACCCCACTTCCATTAAAGTTTCTGTAATTTGAGAATCAACCTCTGCTGGAGGTTCTAATTCTTCAGTTGGTGCAAAATATGCTGTATCTTCCGAAGAATCGTAACTAGAAACCGTTTCCAATGAACCACCGCATGCAACTAAAAACATTCCCACAAAAAATACCAGAATTAACGCCGTCCATTTCTTCATAATTCACCCCTCCACCAACTATAACCGCACTCTTTTATTTGTTATTATATAACAGACATTTTTAAATGTACAGTTTTATTCCATTGGCGCTATGCTGCATTAGAGCGAACGGGTCAGCACCAGATGGCGCACCGCCGCCACCGGGTCGTGCAGCAGCATCCGAGGGCCTGCGTAGCGCATCACCTGCTTCATCTGCTCCCGCAGCTCAGGCTTATAGCAGGGGCGGGGGCAGGCGCTGCAAAAGGTCTTTTCCGCCATGCGGGGGCAGCGCTGGGTGCGGGCACGGGCGTAATCGGCAAGGGCCTGACATTGCGGGCACAGGCAGCCCTTTTTGCTTTTGTGCTTTCCCCGGCAGTAGATTCGGATCATCTTCTCCACCATCTCCTGTTCGTTCTTCCGCTTGCGTTCCAGCTCCATGCCGCTCACCCCGCCTTCTGCTGGGTCCGCAGCTGCCGCCGCCAGGCGCTGGGAGCCATGCCGTTGCGCCGCCGGAAGGTGGTTGCAAAATAAGCCGCACTGCCAAAGCCGCATTGTTCAGCGATCCGGTCGATGGAAAGACCGCTGTGGCGCAGCAGGTGCTCGGCACGCTCCAGCCGCTGAGCGGTCACATACTGGGAAAAGCTCTGGCCGGTCTGACTGCGGAACATCCGGCACAGGTAGCACTTGCTCACGAATACATGCTTGGCCACCGTTTCCAGCGTGAAGGGCTCGCTCAGGTGGGTGGTGATGTAGCAGCAGGCCATGCGGATGTGATCATCCTGCCGGCCGTCCTCATTCATGCGCCGGATGTACTGGCGGATCATCTCGGCCCCATGGCCCACCAGCGCCGCCTGGGGCAGCGTGCGGGTGTACATCTCCCGGCTGGTGTGTCGGAACTCCACCGGGGCCGCCCCCTGTACCCGTAAAATATGGTCGTACAGGCTCTGGCTCAGCGCCTCCAGCATGGCGCTGCGCTCGGCCGGTTCCGCCTGACTCAGCAGCCGGGCCTTTTCCTCCCACAGCTCCAGCGCCCGTTCCTCCTGACGGCGCTCCACCGCCGTGCAGATATCCCGATGGTCGTAAATGGCCTGAAGCAATTCTCGGTTCATGGTTCTCTCTCCTTTATTATGAAAAAGGTATTTCGCGCCTTTGGTTAGTCTATTCTAACTCCGTGATTAGTATAAACTAACTCCCACACAATGTCAACTGCTGCCGGTGTGATTTTTTGAAAGAACCGTCCAAGATTTTGAAGGCGCGCGGCCGTTTATCGTGCTATAATGCAATCAAGTTAGTTGAAGCTAACCACAAAAAACAAACCGTTGAAAGGAGCCCCTGCCATGCCGCTGGACCGTTACCTCATTGACCACTGTTCCCCCACGCTGGCCAACCTGAAAACCGCCAATCTGTTTTCCTGCCGTTACAGCAGCCAGGAACAGCTAGCCGGTCAGGTGCTGGGCTGGCACCGGGCGCTGGAATCCAAAGGTGTCTGCCTGCGGCTGCTTCGGGCCAAAAATGGCTGTGCACTGATCTATGTGTACCGGCCGCTGCGTCTGGCCGCAGATCTGTGCAAGCCGGGTGTAGCAGAATTCCTGGCCGGGTGCGGCTATCAAAGCCTGGCCCCGAACGAGGCCTTGGCCCGGCTGAGCGAACGTCTTTGCAGCCAGGAGGGCTTTCCTCATGAGATTGGCCTGTTTCTCAGCTATCCGCTGGGCGACGTACAAGGCTTTATTGAAAACGGCGGTGCCCATTATAAATGTTCCGGCTGTTGGAAGGTCTACTGCAACGAATGTGAGACCGCCAAGCTGTTCGCCAAGTATCAGAAATGCCGGGGCGTTTACTGGCGGTTATTCAACGGCGGGCGCAGCGTGCTGCAGCTCACTGTGGCCGCCTGAACCAGTTTGATTTTTCCGAAAGGATGTGTATGACGATGAGCAAAATTGCAGTTGTATATTGGAGCGGTACCGGCAATACCGAACAGATGGCCGCTCAGGTGGCCGAGGGTGTGCGCAGTGCAGGCGGCGAGGCTGTTCTGCTCACTGCCGCGGAGTTTGGCCCCGAGCAGCTGTCTGAATATGACGCAGTCGCCTTTGGCTGCCCCTCTATGGGTGCGGAGCAGCTGGAGGAAGGTGAATTTGAACCCATGTTCACCGCCTGTGAGTCCTCCCTCAGCGGCAAAAAGCTTGGTCTGTTCGGTTCCTACGGCTGGGGCGACGGCGAGTGGATGCGCACCTGGCAGGACCGTTGCGCCGATGCGGGCGCGGCTTTGGTGGGCGAGGGCGTAATCTGCTGCGATGCGCCGGACGAAACCGCCGAAGCTGCCTGCCGCGCATTGGGTGCGCAGTTGACCTGACACGGCCCGGGAGCAGCCGAAAGCGTTCCCATTTGTAAATTCGACATTTTCCAATACCATATGTATTCTTCCTTTTTCAGCTCTCAAGCAGAGAAAGACCGCCGGGTGCCTGCAAACCACCCGGCGGTCTTTCTTTGTTGCTTTCTGTGTGCGGCAGATGCTCAGCCCACGGTCACGGTGCCGTCTTCCTCCACGGTGATGGAGTCGCCGGTCTTCACTGCCTGCAGAAACTCCTCGCCCAGGCTGTCCACGGTGGGCATGGGGTTCTCGCTCCACACACCTGCCAGAATCGCTCCGGCCGCAGCCAAGCTGTCGATGGGCTGGCTGAACAGCAGACAGGCGGGCTGACGGCCCATACAGGCGGCGGTATACAGAACCATGCCGCCGGTGGTGGAGCCGATGGTCATGGGCAGGCACAGCGCCTTGCCCGCCATGGGCTTCTGGTACAGGTCGGGGTTATTCTGGTCGGAACAGGTGGCGTTCTTGTCGCCGAACATCAGGCTCTTCTGGAAGCTGGCCAGAGTATTGAAGCCTCCGTGAGAAACCAGCGCCTCCGCCTTTGCCTTGCCCGGCACCACCGGGCGGCCCTTGAACTGTTTCATCTCAGCACTCCCCTTTCACCATGATCTGCAGCATCTCGGCATCGGTGTAGTAGCGGGCCGAGGAATAGGTACGCAGCTTGTTGGAGCTGGTGGCCACCGGCATCTTACCGCACAGCGGATTGTTCATGTACATCAGCGGGCAGATGGAGGAAAGCACCACGCCCGTCCCCTTCAGACGGTCGGCAGCGGGTGTTTTCGCAAATGCCTTGGCCACCGCGGGCGCGGCGGTGAATACCGTGGGCACCGCAACAGTTTTGCGTCCTGCCTGCTCCAGCGCCGCGCACAATTCGCCGGTCCACTGGTTCAGCTGCTCCAGCGAAAGATGGGGGCAGCCCACAAAGCAGAGCTTCGGCTTTGCATTCGGGTCCTTCCAGATGCAGGGATAGCTGGCCCGTACCCGCTCCAGTTCCGCGTCGTCGATCACATAGACCTGTGCGTCCGGCCGGATGAGTGTCTTGCCCTGCTGGCAAGCCTCCGGGGTGATGCCCTCCACATGGTACAGGCCCACCGCACCGTTGCTGGCACTGGCCGCGCCCATATCCTTCAGATAGGCCTTGGCCGCATCGTCCAACTGACCGCCCAGCCACTGGTCCAAACCCTGGATGTAGGGCACATCCTCCATCACCTTCATACCGATGGCGCTGCCCAGAATCTGTGCCTCCGGGCGGCGGCTGGTCTTCACCTGCACCACCCAGCTGGCCTTGCGGCCCTCGTCGGTGAGCAGGCCGAACTTGGGCACACACCCGGCGATGGAACCGAACAGCTCCAGAATACCGGAATTCCGGTTGCAGCGGGCGCCCAGCACACTGTTGGCATACACCACCGCGCTGGATTCCGCCCAGCTCAGCACCTGGCCCTGCTTCGGCTCGTTGCCTACCTGGGGCAGATAACAGGTGCAGGTGAAGGCGTCGTCCTCCAGAAGGCCCAGCTGCCGCAGCTGGGCCTCGTAGTCATCCTGCTTGGAATACATGAACTTGAACACCAGCTTCTGCAGCAGGTTCGTGGGTACATTGGGGTCCAGCGGCCGGGGGTCCACGCTGAACTTCTGCCCGTTTACCGCTCCGCCTTCAATCAGCTGGTCCATCAGGTCATACACCGGCTTCATCATGGAGAGACCAAAGCTGGTCACCAGATGCCCCTTCTCCGCCGTCACCGGAACCATTTCCTCCGCACCGAAGGCCTCACCATACATCACCAGGGTCTTCATGACCTTGGCCAGGGTTTCCCCCTTTGCGCCGTCCAGCATGGCCTGCTGGTCCGGGGTCAAACGCATTGCCATTGCTCCTCACACTCCCTTATTTTCTTCCCCTCAGGGCAGCTCCACCGTTTCGGCCCGGCGGGCATGTGCCACAATCCGGTCATTGCCGTCATCGGTGCAGGTGCTCAGGGTAAGTACATGGTCATCGGAATACACCGTCACGCCGGTATCGTACAGGCGCGCCTCCCGCAATGTCTTCAAAAACTCGGTGTATTCATCCCCCACCACGAAGCCTACGGTGTAAAGCGGATCGTCCGGCTCCGCTTCGTGGATAGAAAACAACTGGTAACGCCAGGCCCCTTCCGGGGTATACAGGGTAAACCAGCCGCCGTTCTCCGCAAAAAATTCCGGGTCCAGATATTCTTTTAAAGGAGCAAACATGGTACCATTACGCATGTTGTGCCCGTACACAATGGCGTGCAGATCATCCAGCCCCTGGTTATTGCCCTCCAGGAACAATGTCCCCGCCTGATTGTAGCTGCCATCCCACAGGCGGCGCAGATAGTAGCTGTTGTCGCCGCTGTACACAATGGGATAGCTAATCTCCACCGAATCGAAATCGATCCAGCCGATGATATCCGGCCCTTCCTCGCGCAGTGCATCGAAGTCAATATCCAGCGGCACAAAGCCCTCCTCCTGGGTCGTCTCCGCAGGCTGCACTGCTTCCTGCTGTAACTGGTTATAGCGGTCCGTACCGGTCTTGTAGTCCCACAGGCGGTAGGCAATCACGCCCAGGGCACACAGAATCACCAGAACCAAAAGCAGACGTACCAAATCCAGCAAGCCAAATTTTCGTTTTGTTTGTTTTGTGGGCGTGGGCATAGACCACTCCCCCTTTCTGGTAAATAAAAAGCCGGCTGTGAACAGGCGTTTTGCCTTCACAGCCGGCTCTGTTTTATTTTACTGCTGGAATCACTCGCCGTCAACGTTCTTACGGCGGTTGATGGCAAACACGATGGCCGCGATCACCACAATGGCAACCACTGCGCCGCCGATCACCATGGGCATCACGCTGCCGCTGGTGTTCTCACCGGGCAGATTGGCCTGCGGGGTGCTCTCGTCA
>NZ_JAPNNW010000037.1:0-4769 GCF_027853465.1 Allofournierella sp. CML151
GGATGCACCCTCAAAACTGAATAATAAACTGCGGACAAATTAGAAGTACCATAAAGACTTGTGGTCAAGCCCTCGACCTATTAGTACACGCTAGCTCAACATGTCACCATGCTTACACTTTGTGCCTATCAACCTTGTAGTCTTCAAGGGGTCTTACCTGATTGACTCAGTGGGATATCTTATCTTTGGGCCGGCTTCACGCTTAGATGCTTTCAGCGTTTATCCGATCCGCACATAGCTGCCCAGCTGTGCCACTGGCGTGACAACTGGTGCACCAGAGGTGCGTCCATCCCGGTCCTCTCGTACTAGGGACAGATCCCATCAAATATCCTGCGCCCACGACAGATAGGGACCGAACTGTCTCACGACGTTCTGAACCCAGCTCGCGTACCGCTTTAATTGGCGAACAGCCAAACCCTTGGGACCGAATACAGCCCCAGGATGCGATGAGCCGACATCGAGGTGCCAAACCTCCCCGTCGATGTGGACTCTTGGGGGAGATCAGCCTGTTATCCCCAGGGTAACTTTTATCCGTTGAGCGATGGCATTTCCACTCACATACCACCGGATCACTAACTCCAACTTTCGTTACTGCTCGACCCGTCGGTCTCGCAGTTAGGCTGGCTTATGCGTTTGCACTCAATAGCATGGTTTCCGTCCATGCTGAGCCAACCTTTGAACGCCTCCGCTACGCTTTAGGAGGCGACCGCCCCAGTCAAACTGCCCACCTAACAATGTCCCCCGACCCGATTCAGGGCCGCAGGTTAGAATCCTAGTATCACAAGGGTGGTATCCCAAGGGTGACTCCGCCCGAGCTGACGCCCGGGTTTCCTAGTCTCCCACCTATCCTGTACATGTAATACCAAGACCCAATATTAGGCTACAGTAAAGCTCCATGGGGTCTTTCCGTCTTGTCGCGGGTAACCGGCATCTTCACCGGTACTACAATTTCGCCGGGCGGGCTGTTGAGACAGTGCCCAAATCATTACACCATTCGTGCGGGTCAGAACTTACCTGACAAGGAATTTCGCTACCTTAGGACCGTTATAGTTACGGCCGCCGTTTACTGGGGCTTCAGTTCGCTGCTTGCACAACTCCCCTTAACCTTCCAGCACCGGGCAGGTGTCAGCCCGTATACGTCATCTTTCGATTTAGCACAGACCTGTGTTTTTGCTAAACAGTTGCTTGGGCCTATTCTCTGCGGCTCACTCTCGTGAGCACCCCTTCTCCCGAAGTTACGGGGTCAACTTGCCGAGTTCCTTAACAACCCTTCTCCCGTTGGCCTTAGAATCCTCTTCCTACCTACCTGTGTCGGTTTGCGGTACGGGCACCTTACAAATACACATGGCTTTTCTCGCCTCTCTCCATGCTTGACTTCCCTACTAAATTTCGGTCCCTCACGACCGGGGCAACCAACGCCCGGCTCAAACATTTCAAAAGTGTCCCCATGCTTAACTGTTTCGGTGGCTACGGAATCTCTACCGTATGTGCATCGGCTACGCCTTTCGGCCTCACCTTAGCTCCCGGCTAACCTGGAGCGGACGAACCTTCCTCCAGAAACCTTAGGCTTTCGGCCATTGTGATTCTCACACAATTCTCGCTACTCATTCCGGCATTCTCACTTGTGTACACTCCACTACCGCTTACGCTATAACTTCGCCGCGTACACAACGCTCCCCTACCCAACGTCAAAGACGTTGCCTAAGCTTCGGTGCAGGTTTTAGCCCCGTTGAATTTTCGGCGCAAAGTCACTCGACCAGTGAGCTATTACGCACTCTTTGAATGAGTGGCTGCTTCTAAGCCAACATCCTGGTTGTCTTAGCAACTTCACATCCTTTTCCACTTAAACCTGCTTTGGGACCTTAGCTGTAGATCTGGGCTGTTTCCCTTTTGACTGTGAGACTTATCTCACACAGTCTGACTCCCATGCATCAATTTTCCGGCATTCTTAGTTTGATAAGCTTCGGTACCCTCTCGGGCCCTAGGCTATTCAGTGCTTTACCTCCGGAAATCTAACATGAGGCTAGTCCTAAAACTATTTCGGGGAGAACCAGCTATCTCCGGGTTCGATTGGAATTTCTCCGCTATCCACAGTTCATCCGCCGCCTTTTCAACGGAGGTCGGTTCGGTCCTCCATGGAGTTTTACCTCCACTTCAACCTGACCATGGATAGGTCACCCGGTTTCGGGCCCACTGCATGCAACTAAACGCCCTATTCAGACTCGCTCTCGCTTCGGCTCCATTGCTTAACAACTTAACCTCGCTGCATACAGTCGCTCGCCGGACCGTTCTACAAAAAGTACCATATCACACTTTGACGTGCTCTATGTGCTTGTAGGCACAGGGTTTCAGGTTCTATTTCACTCCCCTCCCGGGGTTCTTTTCACCTTTCCTTCACAGTACTATACGCTATCGGTCACTGGGTAGTATTTAGGCTTGGAGGGTGGTCCCCCCATATTCCGACCAGGTTTCACGTGTCTGGCCGTACTCTGGATACTGCGCAGCTGCTTTCGTTTTCACCTACGTGACTCTCACACTCTTCGGTGGGCCTTCCCATACCCTTCGGTTAACAATTGCAGTCCTTAAAGCAGTCCGAACCCCGAAGGTATTTCTACCCTCGGTTTGGCCTCTTCCGCGTTCGCTCGCCACTACTTACGGAATCTCGGTTGATGTCTCTTCCTCGCCCTACTTAGATGTTTCAGTTCAGGCGGTTCCCTCCGTATACCTATTTGATTCAGTATACGGTACTGGAGGTTTACTCCAGTGGGTTTCCCCATTCAGAAATCCGCGGATCAAAGATTATTTGCATCTCCCCGCGGCTTATCGCAGCTTATCACGTCTTTCGTCGGCTCCCAGTGCCAAGGCATTCGCCCTGCGCCCTTTTTAGCTTGACCGTATTTATGCTTTATTGATTCTCCTAATTTGCCAACAAGATCAAAACAAAATTGTAGTTAATAACATTTTACTTTGTATCTCATTTCGCAGTTATTATTCAGCTTTCAAGGTGCATCTGCGACTTGCGTCGCATCTGCCTTCGACTTCGTCGAAGTGTGCATCGCTGCACAGTCGAATCATCGAAGGAAGATTGCTTATACTCCGCTTTCGCTTCGTATAAGCGCGATAAGCAAGATTAGCTTGCTGCACTTTCGTGTTTCCACAAAAGTGGTGGGCTCAAGTGGACTCGAACCACCGACCTCGCGCTTATCAGGCGCGCGCTCTAACCACCTGAGCTATGAGCCCATATGGTGGAGATAAAGAGGCTCGAACTCTTGACCCCCTGCTTGCAAAGCAGGTGCTCTCCCAGCTGAGCTATACCCCCACGCTTTCGCGTTTCGGTCTCGCTTATCTTTTGAGGTTCCTTTTTACAGGGCCCTCAAAATTGAACAATATCGAATGCTCTCACAGCAACCTGTCCGTCCAACGAAAGAAACCAGTCTTCCGTGGCCGTCTGACTCCCTAGAAAGGAGGTGATCCAGCCGCACCTTCCGATACGGCTACCTTGTTACGACTTCACCCCAATCACCAGTTTTACCTTCGGCCGCGCCCTCCTTGCGGTTAGGCTACGGACTTCGGGTCCCCCCGGCTCTCATGGTGTGACGGGCGGTGTGTACAAGGCCCGGGAACGTATTCACCGCGGCATGCTGATCCGCGATTACTAGCAATTCCGACTTCATGCAGGCGAGTTGCAGCCTGCAATCTGAACTGAGACAATTTTTATGAGGTTTGCTCCACCTCGCGGTTTCGCTTCTCTTTGTTAATTGCCATTGTAGTACGTGTGTAGCCCAGGTCATAAAGGGCATGATGATTTGACGTCATCCCCACCTTCCTCCGTTTTGTCAACGGCAGTCTCGCTAGAGTCCTCTTGCGTAGTAACTAACGATAAGGGTTGCGCTCGTTGCGGGACTTAACCCAACATCTCACGACACGAGCTGACGACAACCATGCACCACCTGTCTCGATGTCCCGAAGGACTTCACATATCTCTATGCTATGCATCGGATGTCAAGACCTGGTAAGGTTCTTCGCGTTGCTTCGAATTAAACCACATACTCCACTGCTTGTGCGGGCCCCCGTCAATTCCTTTGAGTTTCAACCTTGCGGTCGTACTCCCCAGGTGGATTACTTATTGTGTTAACTGCGGCACGGAAGGGGTCAATCCTCCCACACCTAGTAATCATCGTTTACGGCATGGACTACCAGGGTATCTAATCCTGTTTGCTACCCATGCTTTCGAGCCTCAGCGTCAGTTAGTGCCCAGTAGGCCGCCTTCGCCACTGGTGTTCCTCCCGATATCTACGCATTCCACCGCTACACCGGGAATTCCGCCTACCTCTACACCACTCAAGATCCACAGTTTTGAAAGCAGTTCATGGGTTGAGCCCATGGGTTTCACTTCCAACTTGCAGACCCGCCTGCGCTCCCTTTACACCCAGTAATTCCGGACAACGCTTGCCACCTACGTTTTACCGCGGCTGCTGGCACGTAGTTAGCCGTGGCTTTCTTGTAAGGTACCGTCACTATCGTCCCTTACGACAGGAGTTTACAACCCGAAGGCCTTCTTCCTCCACGCGGCGTCGCTGCATCAGGGTTTCCCCCATTGTGCAATATTCCCCACTGCTGCCTCCCGTAGGAGTCTGGGCCGTGTCTCAGTCCCAATGTGGCCGATCAACCTCTCAGTCCGGCTACCGATCGTCGCCATGGTGGGCCGTTACCTCACCATCTAGCTAATCGGACGCGAGTCCATCCCAAAGCGAATTGCTCCTTTTCCC
>NZ_JAPNNW010000038.1:0-3150 GCF_027853465.1 Allofournierella sp. CML151
TCTTGTCGCCCCACTCACACATTTCATCAAGAATCGGAATCAAAGATTTGCCTCTTTCTGTCAAGCTGTACTCCACTTTAGGAGGGATTTGCGGGTATTCCTCCCGATGAACAAGCTGGTCTGCTTCCAGCTCCTTCAGGGTCAAACTCAGGGTCTTATAGGAGATCCCCCCAATGTATTTTTTCATTTCATTAAAGCGGACGACTCCAAATTCCATGAGCGTGTAGAGAATGGTCATCTTGTACTTCCCATTGATCAGCGAAAGGGTATAACTGAAGCCAGTGGTCCCAAGACACTCATTTGCAATGCAGCGGTTACTCATTTTATACTCTCCTTTAGGTAAGTATTACACCTAAATGTGCGTACTTGTCTTTTATTGTATTCTTGATAAAATTTTAGTATCAGATACAGGGAAAGTCAATCCCACAAAACAGGAGGAATGTATCATGAGTAAAAAAATCGTTGTCATTACCGGTAGCCCTCGCAAGAACGGTAACAGTTTCGCTATGACGGATGCCTTTATTCAGGCGGCAGAGGCCAAGGGGCACACGGTTACTCGATTTGATGCTGCCATGATGAATGTTGGAGGCTGCCATGCCTGTGAGACCTGTTTCAAGACCGGGAAGGCCTGTTCCTTTGATGATGATTTCAACATGATTGCGCCGGCTATCCTAGAGGCTGACACTCTGGTGTTCACCATGCCGGTGTACTGGTACTCCATCCCAGCCCAGATCAAGGGGGTCATCGACAAAATCTTTTCTCTAGTAGTGGGTGGCAAGGACATTGCTGGAAAAGAATGTGCGCTGATTGCCTGCTGCGAGGAGGAAGATCGCTCTGTGCTGGATGGTGTCCGCATTCCCATGGAGCGTACTGCCGCCCTAAATAAGTGGAAAATGGTAGGCGAAGTCCTGATACCCGGCGTTCTGAATGTGGACGACATTAACAAGACGGATGGCTGTGCGCAGGCGGCAGCACTGGCCGACAAAATCTGATTGGTACGGAGGTTTTTTATGAGCAAAAAAATAGTGATCTTAAATGGAAGTCCCCGTAAAAGCGGTAATACCTCTGCTCTGGTAACAGCGTTTAGAGAAGGGGCAGAAGGTGCAGGCCATACCGTAACGGAGTTCTTTTTGGATAAAATGAATATTCACGGATGCAAAGGATGCTTTGGCGGACACAGTGACCGGGAGTGCCCCTGTGTCCAGCAGGATGATATGAACCGGATTTATCCGGCAGTTCGGGATTGCGATGTAATTGTTCTTGCAAGCCCGCTGTATTACTGGACCATGAGCGGGCAGTTGCGTACCGCCTTTGATCGTCTGTTTGCCCTGGAAGAAGGCGGTAAAAATCTGCTGCGCGGGAACGGGAAATCTTCCGCTCTTTTGATGGCGGCTGAAGGTCACGGCTTTGATGATGCCGTCCTCTATTATGATCACCTGATGGAACACCTGCATTGGAAAAACCTTGGTCATGTTTTGGCCGGAGGCAATATGGATGTGGGTGACATCAAAGGCAAACCGGAACTCCAACAGGCCTATGAGCTTGGCAAATCCATTTAAGTTCTTTTCCGGAATTGTATTATGGTAAGAATAAAGTTACTATGATATTATAAAAGAAATCAAAAACATAGAATTCAGAAGGCGCAGCCTCTGCCGACCGGAGCGAAAAGCACGGTCGGCAGGGGCTTTTTTGTTTGTCTGTATGAAAGGGGGTGGGGCCTATGATTGCCTGATTTGAAAACTGGAAAGAGAAAGGAGAGGATGCGCAAAACCATTCGATTTATTGATATGTTTGCCGGGATCGGCGGTTTCCGGGAAGGATTTGGTCGGGCCGGAGGATTCGAGTGTGTGGGATACTGCGAGCGCGACCAATATGCACTGCGCAGCTACAGAACGCTGTTTGATACGGAAGGAGAGTGGTTCATTGACGATGCCCGAAAAGCCGATCCGAAAACAATGCCCGAATTCGACCTGCTCTGCGGTGGATTCCCTTGTCAGGCATTCAGCATCGCTGGCGCTCGAAAAGGATTCGGAGATCCCCGAGGGCCCCTGTTCTTTGAGCTTGCCCGACTGGCTGAAGCCCGGAAGTCTCGCTATCTGCTGTTTGAAAATGTTCCCGGACTGCTTAATCATGACGGCGGCCGGACGTTTGCGGCGATCCTCGATACGCTGGAGCGATTGGGGTATTTCGTGGAATGGCAGGTGCTTAACAGCAAGGATTTTGGCGTCCCCCAATCCCGCCGCCGTGTGTACATTGTCGGATATCTTGATGAGCGATGCAGAGGAAAAATACTTCCTTTCACCACAGCAAATGTGTGACTCCTGGTCAGCAGGTGCAGCAGGGCGAAGTAAGTTGACTGTGAAAAAGTGGCTGCGGGGATCCTGAAATACGGACGCAGCAATCGCTCCAGTTTCACCAATGGATAAGTTACTGATATCTTGATCGTCCATGAGGCAATAGCCCTTTAGAGAGCCTTCGTAAAATGCAGGGATAAGATGATTCATGCAGCGCATCAATGTTGTTTTTCCACAACCGCTTTCCCCGCACAGGACAACACATTTTCCTGGCCGGACACTCCCTTTTGCATCCTGCAATGCGGAGCAAGTTTCTCCTTCATAGCAAAAATTCAATTCAAATTCTATCATTGTATTTCCTCACCACCAAAGCGAATAGGTTAGCTTTAGCTAACCAATACGTTGAAAAATTGCGGGTGATTCCCATTATGGGTCAACCCGCATGGTGTCTGCATCAGTGAGCTGTTCAAATAATTGTTTCCAACCGGACGCCATAAAATCCTGAACGGTTTTCATACACGATGCGGCTTCTTCTTTTTCGTACCCCGATTCAAGAAGCTGGCGAAAAAAATAGAATTGAGACTGCATCAATAACTCCAGAGCATGCTGGTCAACAGGTCTTGCACCAATCCGCTCAAAAAATAGAACCGTTTCCGTTACTTTATGTTGAATCAGCTCTCTTACAAGTGCTTCAATAGAACTGCCTTGGCTTTTGCAAAATAGCAGAACAGCTTCTTCGTACTGTTCAAACAAAATATCCAGATAAATATTTGTCTCATATGCAATTGCCGAAATAAAATCGGATGAGCGTTTGCTGATCTCTGCCTTGTAGTATTCTCTGGCGATCGGCTCTGCG
>NZ_JAPNNW010000039.1:0-2580 GCF_027853465.1 Allofournierella sp. CML151
TGCATACGGCGCTGGCCGGCGGTAGCTGGTGCGGTACTGAACGGCAGCGGGGCGGCGGCAGCGGCAGCGTCTTGATGTAGCCCATGTATCCCTCATAATAGTGGTATCCGCAGCAGCGGAAATTGACTATTAGGAGGGTAATGGATGTTAGACTATAAAGACATCATTACAAAACACTATGCATTGGGAATGAGCGGTATGGCGATCGCCAAGTCGCTTAACGTCAGCCCCTCGGGCGTCAACGATTTCTTGCGAGCGTTCAAAGCCTGCGATAAACTCGGCTACCCTCTCCCGCAGGGGATCACGAACTACGGCATCGCCCAATCGGTGTACAGAAAAAATCCAGCCACGGCTGGGCGGGATCTTAGCTTCGAACAGCCGGACTATGCGTCCGTTGAGAAGGACATGTCTTCCAGGAAGAACATGACTCTCAAGGTGCTTTGGAACCGGTATGTCAAGCAGTGCCGGGACGGAAACCTCAAATTCTATTCTTACCGGCAGTTCTGTGAGAACTACACCAAGTGGTGTGAGGAAAACAAGGAGACGCTTCACTTCAATGCAGTCATTGGGCAGAAGATGGAGGTAGACTTCGCTGGCAAGACCTTTCAGATGGTGGATCATCTTACCGGAGAACTGCTGGAGATTGTGGTCTTTGTTGCAGTCCTCCCTTACTCACAGCTCATCTATGCCGAGGGAATGGTGTCCACCAAAGAGCCGCAGTGGATCGCTGTGAACAACAACGCCCTCCGCTACTTTGGTGGTGTCCCTGCGCTGGTGGTCTGCGACAACTGCAAGCAAGCTGTCATTGCCAACAAGGACTGGATTGCGCCGGAGTTAAACAAGGACTACGGAGAGTGGGCTGAGCACAACCACACAGTGATTCTCCCTGCCAAGGTGAGAAAGCCCAGATACAAGAGCTCTGTGGAGAATGCCGTGGGCATCCTGGAAAAAGGCATCTTCCATGACATGGAGGAGATGGACTACTTCAGCCTGGAGCAGTTCAACCGTGATCTGTGGAAGCACCTGGAGAAGCTCAACAGTGCACCCTTCACGAAGAAGCCGCACAGTCGGCTTTACTACTGGGAAGAGGAACGGCAGGAACTCATACCTCTGCCAGCTGCGCCATATGAGTACATGGAACGGCGGATGGCCAAGGTGTCCTCAGATTACCACATCCGCTTTGATAACGCCTATTACAGCGTAGACAAAGCCTATCTGCACAAGGAGGTGCTTGTACGGGCATCTGCTACAACCGTTAAAATCTTTTCCAAAGAGGGGCTGCCAATCTGCCAATGGGCAAGAGCAACAGCAAAGGGCCAATGGCTTACAGATCCAAACCATCTCCCTGCCAATTACAGAGAGGCTTCAGAATGGAACGGGACATATTTTATCCAGAAGGCCATGACTGTTGGCCCCAATACCGAGGCAGTGATCCGGCGCATTCTTACCAGCCGGAAGCTGGAGGTACAGACCTACCGGATGTGCCAGGGTGTCCTGAGCTTCACCAGAAAATACAGCAGGAAGGCATTGGAAGAAGCCTGTAAGCAGGCGCTGTCTCTTGGCAAGGTAACCTACACCTTCCTCAAAAATACCATTCCGATGGTTGCAGAAGAGCTTGGCGTCTCCGGCTACAATACCAGCCAGAATGAGACACGCAACAAAGGCGCATTTGTGATGGATGCCACGTCCATGGATCTGGAACGGCTTCTCTCCCGCAGCCAGAGCCTGGCGCAGGCCAAGAAGAAGGACGGTGACAGATGATGCTCACCGGAAAAGCACTCTTTCACTCACTCCTGACGGAATTGAATGAAATGGGGTTGCCGGGTATGTCCGCAACCCTGGACGAGATGTACCGCTCTCCCGGTTTCCCGGAGTTGGACCCGCTGATGGCGATTGCCAGCCTCGTAGAACCGGAATACGAGAAGAAACGAAACAAACGCATCCAGAGTCGTCTGCGCAGCGCCCATCTGCGGGGGTGTCCCCAGGAGCTTGCCAGCTGTGTGGATTCCGGCCAGCGGACGTATCTGCCCCGTGGTATTACCGAAACCCTATCTACCCTCGATTTCATTGATTCTGGTCTGAATGTCTGCATTCTGGGTCCATCTGACAGCGGAAAATCCTATCTGGCCAAGGCCATTGGGATTGCGGCCTGCAATGCCTACCGGGTGGAGTACCACCACTGCGAGTCACTTCTGGAGACGCTGGTTGCACTCAAGGAACAGGACTACTCCAAGTACCAAAAACGACTCAAGAAGGTCTGTGGCGCTGCACTGCTCATTCTGGATGACTTTTTGCTGCACACCATTACGGATGAGCGAGAGGTGAAGATCCTGTTTGAAATTTTGGAACAGCGGTGCGAAATGAATCTGAGTACCATGATCTGTTCCCAGCGGGAACCAGCAAGCTGGAGCGCTATGATCCTGAATGACGAGGTATCTGCCAACGCCATTCTCAAGCGCGCTACCAAGCACTATACTGTGGTGATTAAGCCTGTAACGACAGGCTAAACGGGGCTGCTGTTAGCGGCGCTCAGCTGCCGCTGGCCACCGCACCAGCTGCCGCTGGGCGCCGCAGAATGCA